>JALXER010000034.1:13923-28655 GCA_027069385.1 Paracoccaceae bacterium | reverse complement strand
GGTTCTGCACGGGTTGCCTTATGCGCTCACCTGGGTGGATACCGGTTTGGCGCGCTTCCCCGACCAGCATTACGGCGCTGATATCCGCGTGGCCAAGGTGCCCGCTGCGGCGGTGCGGGATGCTCCCGATACTGCCATGCACTTTGTGCTGACCTTTTCCCATGCCCATGATCTGGAGATATGCCATCAGGTGCTTTCGCGCCGGTTCGGCCATCTGGGCCTGATCGGCTCGGCCAGCAAGAAGGCGCGGTTTTTGAAGCGGCTGCGCGAGATGGGCCATGCGCCCGCCACGCTGGCCCGGCTGCAATCCCCGATCGGAGACCCGCATCTGGGAAAGTCCCCGACCGAGATCGCGCTGGGGTTGGCTTACGGCCTGTTGCAATCCCGCACGGGCGAGGCCGAAGAGGCGCGCGGAACCGGTTAGTCTGAAATAGCCGGTTTCTTGCGCGCCAGAATAACCAGCGCAATCGCGGCCAGAATCGCCGCGGCAAAGAACGGTGCACCGGGTTGGTGGATGGGCGCATCTTCGGCGGTGAAGATGCGAAACAGGTTTCCCATCAACAGCGGGCTGACGATCATGGCGATACCTTGCATCGAGGACAGGACGCCCTGAAGCTCTCCCTGATGTTCGGGGTCGGTGACCTTGGACATCAGCCCCTGCAACGCCGGGCCAACAATCACCCCCAGGGCCATGATCGGCATCAGGGCAAACAGCATCCATTGCTGGCTGATCAGCCCGGTCAGGATCATCACCACCACGTTGATCGACAGCCCGATCAGCGCGGTTTTCCATTCGCCGAAACGCGGAACCATGGCGCGGATGACTCCGCCTTGCACGATGACGATGAACACGCCGAATATGGCAAGGCTGACCCCGACCATACCTTCGGAAAACCCGAATTGCAGCTGGGTAAAGAACGACCAGACCGAGGGATAGACGTTGTGCGCAATGGTAAAAGCCAGAATGACCAGCACATAAGGGCCGACCTGCGGCACATGGCGCAGCCGCAAAATGGCGCGTAACGGGTTGCAACGCGACAGTTGGAACACGCGGCGTTTTTCCGGCGTCAGGGTTTCGGGCAGCACGAAATAGCCCAGCACGCCGTTGGTCAGCGCAACAAAAGCGGCGGCAAAGAACGGCGCGCGCACGCCCATCTCTCCGAGCAGGCCCCCAATCGCCGGCCCGATGATAAAGCCGACGCCAAAGGCGGCGCCGGTCATGCCAAAGGCCGCGGCGCGTTTATCGGGCGCGGTGATATCGGCCATATAGGCGTTGGCGGTGGAAAAAGTCGCGCCGGTTATGCCCGTGGCGATGCGCCCGACAAACAGCACCCACAGCGAGCCGGCAAGGCCAAACAGCAGATAGCTGGCCGACATCGCCGCCAGCGAGGTGAGCAGGATGGGACGGCGGCCGAAATGGTCGGACAGGTTGCCAACCGTCGGGCCGAACAGAAACTGCATAAAAGCAAAGGTAAAGGCGAGCATGGTGCCCGGGATAACCGCTTCGGACAGGTTCATACCGTTGATATCATGGATCAGGCCGGGCATGACCGGCATGATCAGCCCGATTCCGACGGAATCGAGCATGACGGTGATGATGATAAAGATGACAGGCAGGCGGGTTTTCATGGGCGCATATTGCGCTTTCGGCAGGGTTCTGCAAGCGAAAAACAAACTGTAAAGCCGACGAAAAGGGCAGGCCGGTGGTGGCGGGCGGGACTTTGTCGAGCAGAGTAATGGCAGGTTTGAGCAGTCGGCCTGACGTGGAATTCCCGGATTTAATTTTGGCGGTAAAGTGCCATAACTTGCTGAATAATAACGTGTATTTCCGATATGAATTGACCCTACTAAACCGGTTTAGTAGGGAGGGTTTCAGACGCATCCCGCACCGGAATTTCAATCGGTCAGGTGGCAAAGGTTGCTTTAGGGGGAAACCAGCCCATCAAGGATTTGCCGGACAGTGTCGACCTGCGCTTCATTGTCGGATTCAGTGCGAAAAATCAGCACCAGCCGCCTTGTTTCCTGCGGATCGCAGAACGGCACCACGGTAAAGCGTTCCGACAGTGGCGGGGCCATAAACCGTTGCGGCACGATTGAAATGCCGAACCCCTCGGCCACCATGCGCTGGATCGCGTCCAGCGAATCCACTTCCATGATTTCGTTCACCGCAATGCCGCGCGATTGCAGCCTTGCCGACACCTGATGCCCCATCCATGTCATGTTTTCAAAGGCAATAAACGGGTGGCTGCGCAGCAACTCAACGTCGCTTTGTGCCGTGATCGCAGGGTTGGCGATGACAAAAAGCGGCTCGGTTACCAGTTCATGAACCTGCAATTCGGGCACCGCGTCGAGCGGCGCGGTCAGGATGGCGAAATCCAGATCCATGTTGCGCACCAGAAAGGCCAGATGGCCCGACAGGCCCGATTTCACCTTGATCTGGCTGCGCGGTTGCCGGTCTTGCAACTCACGCAGGATCACCGGCAGCAGGAATTGGGTTTCGGTGGGCACAATGCCAAAGGTCAGCAGGTCCATTTCCTGTTGGCCCGAGCCGACCAGCCGCACGTTTTCAACCAGTTTCAGCGCCTTTTGCGCGGCGATGGCGGTGCGCCGCCCGACCGGAGTCAGGGTTGCGGGGCGGGTAGAACGGTCGAACAGCACCTGCCCGAATTCCTGTTCCAGATTGCGAATTTGCAGGGAAATGGCCGAATGGCTTAAACCGACCTTGTCGGCGGCGGCGGAAAAGCTATTGTTTTCCAGAATCGCACGCAGCGAGCGCATTTGTTGAAGGTTCATCCGTGGCTCCTGTTAAGATGACTAAAACTAACACTAATCAGGGTAAAAGTCACTTTTATTTTGATTGTCTTGCTTTAATCTGGGAGTATGACCATGGAATCACCACAATCACAGGGGCCGCTGGCCGATATAAAAGTGCTGGACCTGTCGCGCATTCTGGCGGGGCCGACGGTCACGCAGTTGCTGGGCGATTACGGGGCCGATGTGATCAAGGTGGAGCGTCCGGGCCACGGTGATGACACGCGCAAATGGGGCCCGCCATTTGTCAAGGACCCGGCGGGCAACGACACCACCGAGAGCGCCTATTATCTGGCCGCCAACCGCAACAAGCGCTCGCTAACCGTCGATATTTCAACGCCCAAAGGTGCGGCGCTGATCAGGCGCCTTGCCGCCAGGGCCGACATTCTGGTCGAGAATTACAAAACCGGCGGGTTGGCCAAGTACGGGCTGGATTACGACGCGCTCAGGGCGGACAATCCGGCGCTGGTCTATTGCTCGATCACCGGCTTTGGCCAGACCGGACCCAATGCGCACCTGCCGGGCTATGACCTGATGGCGCAGGGCTATGGCGGCATGATGAGCCTGACCGGCGAACCGGATGGCGAACCGATGAAAGTGGGGGTGGGCATTGCCGATGTGATGTGCGGCATGTACGCGGTCAGCGGCATTCTGGCGGCCCTGCACCACCGCGACCGGACCGGGCAGGGCCAGCATATCGACGTGGCGCTGGTGGATACGCAAATCGCCTGGCTGATCAACGAGGGCACCAATTATCTGCTATCGGGCAACCTGCCCGAGCGGCGCGGCAACCAGCACCCCAATATCGTGCCCTATCAGGTATTTCAGGCCGCCGACGGCCACCTGATCGTGGCGGTGGGCAATGACAGCCAGTTTGCGCGGTTCGCTGCACTGCTTGGTGCGCCGGAACTGGCCGATAACCCCGATTACACCACCAACGCCGCGCGCATCGCCAATCGCGATGCCCTGATCGACACGCTGGTGCCGCTGGTTGCGGCCATGCCCAAGCAGGCGCTGCTGGACGCGATGAAGGCCAATAACGTGCCCTGCGGCGAGGTCAACAATCTGGCCGAAGTGTTTGACAGCCCGCAAGTCGCGGCGCGCGACATGAAAATCCGCATGGAGCACGCGCACGGGCCGGTTGACCTGATCGGCAACCCGGTCAAGCTGTCCCGAACGCCGGTAACCTATCGCAAGGCACCGCCGCTTTGCGGGGCCGATACCGACGAAATTCTTGCCGACTGGTTAGGACCCTCTGATGATGTTTCGCCTTGACGACCACCAAAAGCAGATTCAGGCCAGCGCGCTGCGCATGGCCGATCAGGTTTTCGCCCCCCGCGCCGCCGGGATCGACCGCTCCGAGCAGTACCCGTGGGACAATGTCGAGGCCCTGACCGAGGCCGGATTCATGGGCATGACCATTCCCAAGCAATATGGCGGGCTGGGGCTTTCCTATCTTGATGTGGTGCTGGTGGTAGAGGCCATCGCGCGGGTATGCGGTGTTACGGCCCGCATCGTGGTAGAGGGCAACATGGGCGCAATCGGCGCGATCACCACCTATGGCACGCCCGAACAAATCGCCCGCATCGCGCCGCTGGTGCTGGCAGGCGACAAACCGGCGATCTGCATTACCGAACCGGGCAGCGGCTCGGCGGCAACCTCTATGACTACCACGGCGGTGAAAAACGGCGATACCTATGTGCTGAACGGGGTCAAACACTGGATCACCGGCGGGGGCGTGTCCAGGGCGCATCTGATCTTTGCGCAGGTGGAGGAAGACGGCGAGCGGCTGGGCATTGGCGGGTTTATCGCGGTGCGCGGGCAGGACAAGGGCCTGCGCATCGGGGCGCGCGAGCCGGCCATGGGCCTGCGCGGCATCCCCGAAACCGAGGTGATTTTCGAGGATCTGGAGATCGACGCCCGCATGGCGCTGATCCCGCCCGAGGGCATAAAGCGCGGTTTTGCCGGGTTGATGAACGCCTATAACGGCCAACGGGTCGGGGCGGGTACCGTGGCGCTGGGCATCGCGCAGGGGGCCTATGAGCAGGCGCTCTCCTTTGTCAAAACGCGTCGGCAATTCGGCCGCCCGATCGCCGAGTTTCAAGGGCTGCAATGGATGCTGGCCGATATGAGCGTGGCCATCGAATCCGCCCGCCTGATGCTCTGGCGCGCCGCGACCAGCGGTAACGGGTTTCCCGATCCGCTCAGGGCGGCACAGGCCAAGCTGATCGCCGCCGATACCGCCGTCAAGGTCACCAATGATGCGCTGCAAATGCACGGCGCGGCGGGCTATTCGCGCAATCTGCCGCTGGAACGCATGGTGCGCGATGCGCGCATGTTTACCATTGGCGGGGGCACGGCGCAGATGCTCAGAAATCTGGTGGCGGGCAAGGTGCTGGGCATGAAATTGCCCCAGACCCGCGACGGGTATCTGAAATGACCAGCGCCGCCCGGATCATCGCTGCGAAACTGCACGAGGCCGGTTGTCGGCACGCCTATGGCATGCCCGGCGGCGAGGTGCTGACGGTGTTGCAGGCGCTCGACGAGGTCGGGATCACCTTTACCCTTTGCAAGCACGAAAACAACGCGGGCTATCTGGCCGAAGGTTCTTATCATGCCACCGGCGCGCCGGGGATATTGCTGACCACCATCGGGCCGGGGCTGGCCAACGCGGTGAATTCGGTGGCCAATGCCTTTCAGGAACAGGTGCCGCTGATCGTGCTGTCGGGCTGCATCGGGCGGGCCGAGGCCGAGAGCTTTACCCATCAGGTGATTGACCAGTCGGCCCTGCTGGCCCCGATTACCAAGGCAACGTTTCGGGTTGCCAAAGGCTCGGCCCAGCAGGTGATCGAAAAGGCGCTGCGCATCGCGCGCGCCGACCCGCCCGGACCGGTGCATATCGATGTGCCCCACGATGTGGCGGGCACCGGGGTGGCGGTGATCGAGCGCCCGTTGCTGCCCCCCGAACCGGCGGCGTGGCCCGAAGGGGAATCGCTGCAAACGGCGCGGGCCATGCTGGCCAAGGCGAAAAAACCGGTCATTCTGGCGGGGCTGGGCGCGGTGCATCACCACGCGGGCGACGCCATTTTGGCACTGGCCGAGGCGGGCGAGATTCCAGTGATCACCACTTACAAGGCCAAGGGGATTATCGACGAAACCCACCCGCTTTGCCTTGGCGGGCACGGGTTGTCGCCGCGCTCGGACACGGTGGTGCTGCCGTTGCTGCGGGGTTCCGACTGTGTCCTTCTGGCGGGCTATGACCCGATCGAGATGCGCAACGGCTGGATAGAGCCGTGGGACGCGGCCAATGCCATCGACATAACCCACGCCGATATCCCGCACGGTATGCACGGCGCGGCGGTGCGCTTTGTCGGGGATGTGGCGCTTGGGGTGGCGGCGTTGCAGGGGGCGGCACCGGTGCCCGGCGGGGGCGCGCCGGATGCGCGGGCCGAGCTGGCCACCATGTTTGCTCCGCCGGCAAAATGGGGCCCGCATCAGGTGTTCGACACCGTGCAAAACGCCATGCCCGATCATGCCGTCGCCACCGCCGACAGCGGCGCGCACCGGATATTGCTTAGCCAGATGTGGCGCTGCAAAGCCCCGCAAACCCTGCTGCAATCTACCTGTTTTTGCACTATGGGCGTTGCACTGCCCCTTGCCATGGGTCATGCCCATGCCGCGCCCGACAAAACCGTCGTGGCCTTTGTCGGCGATGCGGGATTCGAAATGGTCATTGGCGAGTTGGCCACCATGCGCGACCTTGGATTGCGGGTCGTGGTTGTGGTGCTGGTGGACGCAACGCTATCATTAATTGACCTCAAACAATCACGATCAAACCTGCCACAATTGGCGGTTAACTTTGGAAAAACTGACATTGTTGCAGTTGCGAAGGCCTATTGCGGCGATTCATACGAGGTAAACGACAATGAACAGTTGATTAATGCACTCAACCGTGCATTCTGTTCAGATCGTTTCAGTGTGCTTGCCTGCCGGATAGATAAATCCGACTATGCAGGGGCATTCTAAGCAGCGCCACCTTGCAAAAACCGTCAGCGCGGGGGGGTGCGGGTCATTCGGCCCGACAAGACGGAAAAAGATCCTATGGGAGGAATCAGAATGAAAATCAAACTCACAGCACTGGCATTAACCGTTGCGGGCGCATTGGCCGGCTCGGTTTCGGCACAGGAACAGTCGTTCATTTCCATCGGCACCGGTGGCGTGACCGGGGTGTATTACCCCGCGGGCGGCGCGATTTGCCGTCTGGTCAATAAAAACCGCCGCGAGACCGGCATTCGCTGCTCGGTCGAATCCACCGGCGGGTCGATCTATAACATCAACACCCTGCGCGCGGGTGAGCTGGAATTCGGTGTGGCACAGTCCGACTGGCAGTACCACGCCTATCACGGCACCTCGAAATTCGAAGATCAGGGCCCGTTCGAAGACCTGCGCGCCGTGTTCTCTTTGCATCCCGAGCCGGTAACCATTCTGGCGCGCCGCGATGCGGGGATCAACAATATCACCGACATTCCGGGCCATCGTTTCAACATCGGCAATGCCGGTTCGGGGACGCAAGGCACCTGGGAAGTGATCGAGGAAGCCATGGGCTGGCAGCGCTCCGATCTGGCGCTGGCCTCGGAAATGAAGTCGGCCGAAACCGGCGGTGCGTTGTGCGACAACAAAATCGACGGCTATTTCTGGCTGGTCGGGCACCCTTCGGGCCTGACGCAGGAAACCATCGCATCCTGTGACGCGGTGATCGTGCCTGCGGTTGCGCCGCAAATCGATGCGCTGATCGATGCCAACCCCTATTATCGCCATGCGGTGATTCCGGGCGGCATGTATCCGGGCAACCCCGACGACATCCCGACATTCGGTGTGGGCGCAACGCTGGTAACCTCGGCAAGCGTTTCGGAAGAAGCGGTGTATCAGGTGGCCATGGCGGTGCTGGGCAATCTGGATGATTTCCGCAAACTGCACCCGGCTTTCGCCAACCTGAAAGCCGAGGAAATGATCAGCGACAGCCTTTCGGCGCCGTTGCATCCGGGTGCGATCCGCGCCTATCGCGAACTGGGCCTGATGGAATAGTCACGCCTTTGACGGGGCCGCCAATCCGGCCCCGTCACCCCGTTTAAGCCGCACAAAGCGGCAGGGAATAATAATAACGAACAGGGAAACAACGCTATGACCGACACGACGGAACCCAATGCCGCGATCGATGCAGCCGCGATGGCGGCTGATCTGGATGTAGGCGCACGAAACCCCGATAACTGGCAGGGCAAGATGCTCGCCGGAGTCGCGCTTGTCTGGGCAATCTTCCAGATTTACAACGAATCTATCCTGCCTTCGATCCTGAATGAATGGACCGGGATTCAGGCGTTCTATCTGAACTCGGACAAGACCCGCGCCATCCATCTGGCCTTTGCGCTGTTTCTGGCCTGCACGGCATTTCCCCTGTTCAAATCCTCGTCGCGCAACCGTATTCCGTGGTATGACTGGGGGCTGGCGGCGGTGGGTGTTGCAGCCACCATGTATCTGGTGTTGAACCAGTCGGCCATTTCGGGCCGTGCCGGTCTGCCAACCACGATGGACCTGATCATGTCGGCGGCGGGTATTCTGGTGGTGCTGATCGCCACCTTCCGCGCGCTCGGCCTGCCGATGGTTGTCGTCGCAAGCATCTTTTTACTGTATGTCTTTTTCGGAGATCGCGCCTTTATTCCCGACGCCATCCAGTGGAAGGGTGCCAGCTTTAACAAGGCGATGTGGCATTTCTGGATGCAGACCGAAGGCGTATTCGGGCAGGCGCTGGGGGTTTCGGCCTCTATGGTGTTTCTGTTTGTGCTGTTTGGCTCGCTGCTGGAAAAAGCCGGCGCGGGGAATTATTTTATCAAGGTGGCCTTTGCGCTGATGGGGCACCTGCGCGGTGGCCCGGCCAAGGCGGCTGTGGTGGCTTCGGCGGCAACGGGGCTGATCTCGGGGTCGAGTATCGCCAACACGGTGACCACCGGCACCTTTACCATTCCGCTGATGAAGCGCGTCGGGTTCAGCGCCGAAAAGGCCGGCGCGGTAGAGGTCGCGTCTTCGACCAACGGCCAGTTGACCCCGCCGGTTATGGGCGCGGCGGCGTTTCTGATGATCGAATATGTGGGCATCCCCTATATGGAAGTGATCAAACACGCCATGTTGCCCGCTTTGATTTCCTATATTGCGCTGGTCTATATCGTGCATCTGGAGGCCTGCAAGATGGGCCTCGAAGGGCTGCCGCGCCCCGGTGCGCCGCGCACACGCGCACAACGTCTGATGGGTATCGCGCTTGGCTTTACCATCTTCTTTGCGCTGTGTCTGGGCATCTATTACGGGCTGGGCTGGCTGAAACCGCTGTTTGGCGATTATACCATGTACGGCATGATGGCGACCTTTGTGATTGCCTATCTGGGGCTGATCTATTGGGCGTCAAAATACCCCGACCTTGAAATGGATGACCCGAATGCGCCGCTGCTGGAACTGCCCGAGGCAGGGCCGGTGGCCAAGACCGGCTATTACTACGGTTTGCCGGTGGTGGTGCTGATCTGGTGCCTGATGATCGAGCGGTTCTCGCCCGGGTTCTCGGCCTTCTGGGCCACTTTGTCGATGATCTTTGTGGCTGTTACCCAACATGCGCTAAAGGATATGTTCCGCGGCGCGGGGGATTTCGGCAAAGGCATATCGGCGGGCTGGGCGCAGATGATCGACGGGATGATTTCGGGGTCGCGCAACATGATCGGTATTGCGGTGGCAACCGGTACGGCCGGGATCATCGTGGGCACGGTCACCCTGACCGGTGCGCATCAGGTGATCGGCGCGTTTATCGAGACCATCTCCGGCGGCTCGCTGCTGCTGATGCTGATCTTTGTTGCCATTTTCTCGCTGATCCTTGGCATGGGCCTGCCGACCACGGCAACCTATATCGTGATTACCGCGCTGATGGCACCGGTGATCATTCAGGTCGGGGCGCAGTCGGGCCTGATCGTGCCGCTGATCGCGGTGCATATGTTCGTGTTCTACTTCGGGATATTGGCGGATGACACGCCACCGGTGGGGCTGGCGGCATTTGCCGCCGCCGCCATATCCAAGGGCGATCCGATCAAGACCGGCATTATCGGGTTTTCCTATGATGTACGCACGGCGATTTTGCCCTTCCTGTTCATCTTCAACACCGATCTGTTGCTGATCGACGTGACGCCGCTCAAGGCGGTGCTTGTGTTTGTCATCGCGGTGATTGCGATGCTGCTATTTGCAGCGGCCACGCAAAACTGGTGGCTGACCAAGAACCGGATGTGGGAAAACGCGGCGCTGTTGCTGATCGCCTTTACCCTGTTCAATCCGGGCTTCTGGCTCGACAAGATAGAGGCCCCGTTTGTCGATCATTCACCGGCAACCCTGATAGAACTGGCCGATGCGGTACCCGATGACGGCACCTTGCGCGTACGCATGAAGGGCGAGGATGCCAACACCTTCAGACCCGTCGAAACCACCATGGAACTGCCCATGGGCAAGGCCGACGGGCGCGATGGCGCAACCCGGCTGGAGCAGGAAGCAGGGCTGATATTCCTGGAGGATGGCGACGGCTATATCGTTGATTCGGTGGTCGGTCAGTCTTTTGCCGCCAAGAAAGGGGTTGATTTTGACTGGGTAGTACTCAATATCGAAACACCGGCTGATCGGCTGCCAAAAGAACTGTTCTTTATTCCGGCATTGCTGTTATTGGCCTTTATATGGTTCTTGCAAAAGGGCCGGATTCGCAAGCAGGAACGCATGGCACAAGCCTGAGGAGGCAAATCAATGTACAAGAAAATTCTGGTCCCCGTGGACATCAACCAGCCGACATCGTGGGAACTGGCCCTGCCGGTGGCGCTTGATCTGGCCAAAAAGCACGGGGCCGAGTTGAGCCTGTTCACCGTGGTGCCCGATTTCGGCATGTCGATGGTCGGGTCGTTCTTTCCCAAGGACTATGCGCAAAAGGCGCTGGAACACGCGGAATACGAGCTAAAGGCCGTTGCGCGCAACCATGTGCCAAGTGATGTCGATTGCACCTGCTATGTGCGTCATGGCTCGGTTTACAAGGAAATCAACAAGGCCGCAAACAAGCTGGGGGCCGACCTGATTGTGCTGACCTCGCATCGACCCGATGCCAAGGATTACCTGCTCGGGCCAAATGCCGCACGCATCGTGCGCCACGCGCGCCAATCGGTATTTGTGGTGCGTGAACCGGGCAAATGAACCCGCTGATCGTTGCCGCGCCCAACGGGGCACGGCGCGGTAAAGCGGATCATCCCGACCTGCCCGTAACCGTGGCCGAAATCGCAGCCGAGGCACGCGCCTGTCAGCAGGCCGGTGCGGCGGTGCTGCATCTGCATGTGCGTGACAAGGATGGCGGGCACAGCCTCGATGCGGGTCTTTATCGTGCCGCGATCCAGGCGGTGGAGCATTCCGCGCCCGGTATGCTGGTCCAGATCACCACCGAGGCGGCGGGCCGCTTTGCCCTGAAAGACCAGATCGCGGTGGTGCGCGACGTGATGCCCAAGGCGGTTTCGGTTGCATGGCGCGAATTCGCCCCCGAGCAACAGGCGCAGTCGCGCGCCTTTTACGCCTTTGCCGCCGAGGCGCAAATCCATGTGCAGCATATCCTGTATTCACCCGATGACATCGCGCGCTTTGTGGCGGGCCTGTCGTTGCTGCCCTTGCAGGCGCATTCGGTGCTGCTGGTGCTGGGCAGCTATGGCGGGGCGGCGGCCTCCCCTGCCGATCTGCCCGCCTATCTGGCGGCGCTGGGCGGCGCGGCGCATGACTGGATGGTCTGCGCCTTTGGTCCGGCCGAACATGCCTGCGCACAGGCGGCCATTGCGGCGGGTGGCCATGCGCGGGTCGGGTTCGAGAATAATCTGGCGCTGGTCTCTGGCGCGGTTGCGCCCGATACCGCCGCGCTGGTGGCCCAGTTTCGCGGCCCGCTGGCCACCCCCGCCCAAGCCCGCGAATTCTGGCAAATCAGGAGCACATGACATGACCGGCCATATCTTCACCGCGCCCCGAAAGCCGCGCTGCCCAGCGTTGCCCGTGGCGAGGGGTGCTATCTGTTCGACAGCACCGGCAAGCGCTATTTCGACGGGTCGGGCGGGGCGGCGGTATCGTGCCTCGGGCATGGCGATGCGGTGGTTACGCAGGCGATCAGGGATCAGCTCGATCAGGTCGCCTTTGCCCATTCGGGGTTCTTTACCTCGGCCCCCGCCGAAGCGCTGGCGGACAAGCTGATCGCGCATGCGCCCGCAGGGATCGAACGCGCCTATCTGGTCTCGGGTGGCTCCGAAGCGGTCGAGGCCGCGATCAAGCTGGCCCGCCAGTATTATGTCGAGATCGGCCAGCCGGACCGCACGCGGGTGATTGCGCGTCGGCAGAGCTATCACGGCAATACCATCGGGGCGCTGTCGGCGGGGGGCAATGCGTGGCGGCGTGAACAATTCGGCCCGATCCTGCTGGGCATGACCCATATCGCGCCGTGCTATGCCTATCGCCTGCGTGAAGCGGGTGAAAGCGCGCTGGCCTATGGTCAGCGCGCAGCGGATGAGTTGGAGGCCGAGATCCTGCGCCTTGGCCCTGATACCGTGATGGCCTTTATCGCCGAACCGGTGGTCGGGGCAACGTTGGGCGCGGTCCCGGCGGTGGAAGGCTATTTCGAGCGGATCCGCCGGATTTGCGACCGCTATGGGGTGTTGTTGATTCTGGATGAGGTGATGTGCGGGATGGGGCGCACCGGCGCGCTGTTTGCTTCGGATACCGAAGCGGTCCGCCCCGATATCCTGACCATCGCCAAGGGGCTTGGCGCGGGGTATCAGCCGGTCGGGGCGATGCTGTGTTCGGGGGAAATTTATGATGCGGTGGTGCAGGGCAGCGGGTTTTTCCAGCATGGCCATACCTATATGGGCCATCCGGTGGCGGCAGCGGCGGCGTTGGCGGTGCTGGGGCGGATCGTCGATGACGGGCTGCTGGCGCGGGTTGAGCATCTGGGGGCGCTGCTGCGCGCGCAACTGGACGCGGCGTTCGGGCAGCATCCGCATGTGGGCGATATCCGCGGGCGCGGCCTGTTCGTCGGGCTGGAATTCGTGCAGGATATCGACCGCAAAACCCCGTTTGACCCGGACGAAAAGGTGGCGGCTCGGCTGAAGGCGGCGGCGATGGAAGCAGGGCTGGTCTGCTATCCGATGGCCGGAACGATTGATGGCAAGCAGGGCGACCATGTACTGCTGGCCCCGCCGTTTGTTATGGAGGACGCCCAGGTTGAAGAACTGGTCACCCGCCTGAGCGAGGCGATCAACCGGCTGAACCTGTAACGCTCCCGCTCGCCACAGGTGTTTTCGCAAGCGAAAACCCCCTTGCCGGTTGGGCGGGGGCCCTCGGCTGGCGCCATCGGGCCAATTTTTGTGGGTGTTCCCCCACAAAAATAAGGCGCTGCGCGCAGGCGAACCTTGGCCACCGGGACACATCGCTTGTCGATGTTCGCCGAACGGGGGGCTCGATGCCCCCCTGAGGCGATGCCCCTGCAGGCAGAGGCGGCAATAGTTGCAATGCTGAAAATCCGCGCTACACTTTGCCTGACGAAAGGGCGGGATATGCGGACACAGGTTGTTATTGTCGGAGGCGGGCCATCGGGGTTGTTGCTTTCGCAACTGCTGCACTTAAAGGGGATCGACAACGTGGTGCTGGAACGCCGGACCCGCGACTATGTGCTGGGTCGCATCCGTGCCGGCGTGCTGGAGACCGGCATGGTCGATCTGATGCGCGAGGCGCAAGTGGCCAAACGTATGGATACCGAGGGTTTTACCCATAGCGGCACGGTTATTGCATTTGGCGGCGGTCAGTTCCGCATCGATTTCGTTGAACACACCGGCCGGCCGGTTATGGTCTATGGCCAGACCGAGCTGACCCGTGACCTGTATGACGCCCGCGCCGCGCTCGGGGGGAAGGTTATCCATCGGGCCATGGGGGTGTGTTTGCATCAGGTTGACACCGACGCGCCCTATGTCACCTATATGCTTGGCGACACCGAACACCGGATAGAATGCGATTTTATCGCCGGTTGTGACGGGTTCCACGGGATCAGCCGGCAAACCATCCCTGATTCCGTCCGGCGGGATTACGAGAAGCTCTACCCTTCGGGCTGGATGGGGCTGCTGTCGGAAACGCCGCCGGTGCATGAGGAACTGGTCTATTCCGACAGCCCGCGGGGGTTTGCGCTCTGCTCTATGCGCAACGAAAACCTTAGCCGGTACTATGTACAGTGTTTGCTGTCGGACACCGTCGAGGACTGGAGCGACGAGCGGTTCTGGGCCGAGTTGAAAAAGCGCATTCCCCAAGAATTCGCGGCAAAGCTGGTTACCGGCCCGTCAATTGAAAAATCCATCGCGCCGCTGCGCAGTTTTGTCACCGAACCGATGCGCTGGGGGCAGCTGTTTCTGGCCGGAGACGCGGCGCATATCGTGCCGCCGACCGGGGCCAAGGGGTTGAATACCGCTGCATCCGATTTGCAATACCTGTACCACGCGCTTCTGCGCTATTATCAGGATCAAGACCCGTCGGGCCTGGACGGCTATTCGGCCAAGGCACTTGCACGGGTCTGGAAAGCCGAGCGGTTCAGCTGGGAGATGACCCACCTGCTGCACCGTTTCCCGACCCAGACGGCGTTTGATTTGCGCATGCAACAGGCGGATTTGGGATTTTTGGCAGAAAACGTTGCGGCGCAAAAGGTCTTTGCACAAAACTATGTCGGCCTGCCGTACTAATTACACCCCCTCCCGCCTGCTGTCGGCATCATTGCTTGCGCAATGAACCTCCAGCAGTTGGGCCGGGGCGTCTGCCTCTGCGGGGAGCCGCAAGCGGCCCCCCTTATCGGC
>JALXER010000034.1:0-13913 GCA_027069385.1 Paracoccaceae bacterium | reverse complement strand
GCGCCATTCACCCCCCCGGGATATTTAGGAAAAGAAGATGATGAGACTTCCAATTTTCATAAATACTCTCAGGGGGGAGCGACGCATGTCGCGAGGGGGTGGAACGCCCCCTACCGACCGCAGGTCGGCCCGGCCCAAAGGGAAGCCTTGTGTTTGGCTTGCCAAACACAAGGCTGGACTGCGGGAGCGCCCGGATTATCGGGAGATGTGGTTGCCGGTGAAGGTCAGCAGCGGATAACGGGATGCGAATGAGAGCAGGTCGGGCTGGACGATACTGTCCCATTCGGTTCCGGCAAAGGCCAGCTGTTTGCCCGACACCTGCACCAGATTGCCGCTGATCACTGCATTGCCAACCCCGTCTACCACCGAAACGCCAATCCCCACATTGCAATTGCGCAGCACGTTGCCGGTGATATCGAGGTCGCGCATATACGGGCCCCAGCCCAGTGCGATGCCGGTGCCGGGCACGTTTTCCACCACGTTGCCGGTCACCACCGTGTCGGCCTCTATGCCGATGCCAACCGGCGTGGTTTCGGGGTTGGTCGGGCTGCCCGTCCAGATATTGCGCACGATATTGTTGGCGCAGACCGCCAGCCGCCCGCCATCGTTGAAATTGGTAATCGCAATGCCTTGCGCCGCCTGATCGATGATGTTGTTGTTGATGATCGAGCCGGAAAAGTCGAATTCCGAGAAGATCGCCACTTCGGAAAGGTTGGTGCAGTTGTTGCCGGTGATCTGGCAGTCGCGCGTGCCATTCAGGCGCACCGCCGAAAAGGCGCATTCGGATATGACATTGTCCGAGATCACCACGTTATCGGCGCGGTAGGCATTGATACCATTGCCGTTTTGCCCGTCGCCGCCCTCTTTCCAGTCAATCCGCGCAATGCGGTTCTCGGTGATAATCGTGCCGTCAAAGCCCGGCTCTCCGCGTTCGATATAGATACCCAGATTGCCGCAATCCGAAATCCGGTTTCGCCCGATCCAGACCTGATCGCCATTGCGTGAGCTGATTCCCGCACCGTAAACCGCACTGATCCGGTTGCCGATGATACGCCCGTTGCAGCCTTCCAGATAAATGCCCTGCGTGGCGGCGTTGCTTATGGTGCAGGCGTCAATACGCAGATCGCTGCACGCCTCGCCATAAAACAGGCCGGTCGCGTCGTCGGGGTTTTTGCCGCCATTGCCCACCAGCCCGACACCGTACAGGCGCACCGACTGCGCCTTGAGTGCATAAAGGATGTTTTCGCCGCGCGTCAGTTGCAGGATGGCCGGACCGGGTTCGCCGGTGATCACCGCGTTGTCGGGCAGGCGGATATCCGCAACCCGAAGGGTGCCGCGCGGCAGTTGCAAGGCCAGATTTTCCCGCGCCGCCCGGTCAACCGCGGCCTGAAAGGCAACGCTTTGATCCGCGTCTGAATCGGGCACAAGGCCAAGGTCGGTGGCCAGCAGCACCCCCATTGGGCCGGCGATTGCCGCGCCGGTCAACAATGCACCAGCGCTGGCGGTTAAAAACAAACGTCGAGATATCATGGGTGCCTCCGTGGTTTGTCCAAAGGGTAAGGCAGAACCGGTGGTGAATCAACCAAAGGGGGGGGGCCTGACCCTAACCTAGCGCTTTCCCCACAGGTCGTAATCGCTGGCCTCGTCAACCTCGACGGTCAGAATATCGCCCGGGTTCAGCCCCTCGAACCCCTCGTCGATAAACAGGTTGCCGTCGATCTCGGGGGCGTCGGCATGGGTGCGGCAGGTGGCGCCTTGATCATCAACCGCATCGACGATCACCTGCAGCCGTTTGCCAACCTTGGCGGCCAGCCTGGCCTCGGAAATCGCTTGGGATTTCTGCATGAACCGGTCCCAGCGCTCTTGCTTTATGGCATCGGGCACATGGTCGGGCAGGGCATTAGAGCGCGCACCCGCCACATTTTCGTACTGAAAGCACCCGACGCGGTCCAGTTGGGCCTCGTCCAGCCAATCCAGCAAATGCTGGAATTCGGCCTCGGTCTCGCCGGGATAGCCGACAATAAAGGTGCTGCGCAGGGTGATATCGGGGCAGATCGAGCGCCAGCGGGCGATTTCGTCAAGGGTTTTGGCCGAGGCCGCCGGACGCGCCATGCGCTTTAGCACATCTACATGGGAATGCTGGAACGGGATGTCGAGATAGGGCAGGATCAGCCCGTCCGCCATCAGCGGGATCAGTTCGCGCACATGCGGGTAAGGGTACACATAATGCAGCCGCACCCATGCACCAAGCGAGCCGAGATCGCGGGCCAGATCGGTGATATGGGCGCGGTGGCCCTTGGCAGTTTCATGCTTTAGATCCAGCCCATAGGCCGAGGTATCCTGCGAGATCACCAGCAATTCCCTGACCCCCGCATCGACCAGCCGTTCGGCCTCGCGCAGCACAGCGTGGGCGGGGCGGCTGGTCAGGCGGCCGCGCATATCGGGGATGATGCAAAACCTGCACTTGTGGTTGCACCCCTCGGAAATCTTCAGATAGCTGTAATGGCGCGGGGTCAGTGACACATTGGTGCCCGGCAGCAGGTCGATAAACGGGTCGGGGTCGGGCGGCGAGGCGGCATGCACCGCGTCGAGCACCTGTTCATACTGGTGCGGGCCGGTCACGGCCATGACGCTTGGATGGGTGCCGCGAATATAGGCTTCCTCGGCGCCCAGACAGCCGGTGACAATCACCTTGCCGTTTTGCGAGAGCGCCTCGCCGATGGCTTCCAGACTTTCGGCCTTGGCGCTGTCCAGAAAACCGCAGGTGTTGACGATCACCGCATCGGCACCGGCATAATCAGGGCTGATCGCATAGCCTTCGGCGCGCAGACGGGTCAGAATGCGTTCGCTGTCAACCAGCGCTTTCGGGCAGCCAAGGCTGACCATGCCGATTCGGGGCTGGCCCGAACGCGGGGCATCTGGCACCCGGGCGCGGGCAAGATCGGGGCGAAGGTCGGGCGGATTCTGGGTCATGGGGGCGGTATAGGCCATGTCGGGCGCAAGGGAAACGGTAAATCAGCCGCCGGTTTGTTGCCGGTAGTGCAGGCGGTCCTTGCCAAAGTAATAGCGCCACACCCCCGCAATGCCGGCGTAAAACCCAAGGGCTGCCGCAAAACGCCGCATGGCCCAGCTTTCGGCAAAGGGCAGGGCAAAGGCCGCCAACAGCAGATTGGCCAGCCCCAGCACCACGCCCCGATACAGGGTTTGCAGATCGAGCAGGGCCGCAACAATTGCCGGGCGGTGTTTGTGACGTATTCGGGCAACGATGAATTCACTGTTGGTCAGACGTTCGGTCAGCGCCTTGAAATTGCTGCGTTCGGCATGGACCTCTTCCTCGGTCAGGGCCTCGGCCACCCGGCGTATTTTGCCGCCCTTGTTCAGGTATTGCCTGGAAAAGTCGCTGTCCTCGCCGCCGCTGAACTGGAAGGCCGGATCATAGCGCAGCGCCATTCCGTCGGGTGCGATGACGCTGCGATGAAAGGCGGTATTGCCACTGGCACCGGTCCAGACCACCTTGCCGGTCGGTTCGCGCGCGGACACGCCGCCAAGCGGATACCATGCTGGCATGCCCACGGGGCGCAGGCGCACCCAGCGCCCCACGAACATCTTTGTGTCGGGATAGGTGCGAATCGCCCCGACCATCGCTTCCAGCCAGTTTTCCGAGATCACCTGATCATCATCAACCCCGCCCACCCAGTCCGGCGCCAGTTCATTCACCGCATCAATCACCCGGTTGCGTGCGTAAACCAGCCCGGCGCGCGGTTCATGCACATGGGTAATGTCCATCCGGTCAGCGAAATCGGCAATAATCGGGCCGTATTGCGCAGAATCATCATTTTCCACGATCAGGAAGCTAAGCCGGACATGCTCGGGAATGGTCAAATTTGCCAGTGATTCCAAAGCGCGACGCAGTAAAACCGGTCGCCGGCGCGATGCCATCGTTATGCAAAAGGCTATATTTGTGGGGACATCCATTTTGGTACCATTATTTTTCGACACATCTATTGCAAAACTGCAACAGGTTCAATTAAAAGGGGGGTACGGAAATGGATTGTCTGTGTTTGCAGGCGATATCTGCCCTAAGACAATGTAGTCTGGTTTCGCAAGAAACCCTAATTCGCAAGGAAGAAAAAAATGAAAGCTCTAAAACTGGCTGTTCTTGGTGTTATCGCTGCTGGCGCTGCTGCCGCAGGTAACCTCGTAACTGTACCTGCTCAGACAACCGTTATCGAAGAACCCATGACCCGCATGGGCGGTTCCGGCGCTTGGTTGATCCCGCTGGTAATCGTTGCTGTTCTGGCTCTGGCCCTGACCAGCAATTCCGATTCGGGCACTGCTGTATAAGGCCAACGCCTTATCTCAAGAATTTGAAATGGACGCCACCGGCAACGGGGCGTCCATTTTTATTTTGTCCATCACGATCTGGCTGTGTACCCGCGACACGGCGGGGTGGGGCAACAGCACCTGATGCACGATGTGGTTCAGCGCGGCCAGATCGGCGCAAAACACCCGCAACAGGTAATCCGCGTCTCCGGTCAGGGTCCAGACCGCGGTGATTTCGTCGATGCCTTTCAGATGCTCCATAAAGCTTAGGGCGATTCGAGGCTGGTGGGTGGCGGTGATCACCTGGATAAACGCCTCTACTTTCAGGCCCAGCCGGTCGGGGTTCAACTGCGCACGATACCCGGAAATATAGCCCGCCTGTTCCAGCGCCTGCCGCCGCCGCCCGGCCTGACTGGCGGACAGGTGCAGCATTTCCCCAAGCTGGCTGGCGGTAAGCTGAGCATTTGATTGTAACGCGCGAAGCAGGCGGATATCGTGATTATCTAGCATGGAAACCAGTATTGCCGCGAAAAACCCGCATAGCAAGGGCGAATATGCCGGAAATTTACGCACCCCCCGCATGCGGGGTGGGCTAGAATGCGCGGAATCAAACCAAAAGGGGAACGCATCATGGGTCCATTTCCGCATGACCATCTGAAATCCGAAATATCCGCCACCAATCCCGCCGGCACTGACGGGTTCGAATTTGTCGAGTTTGCCCATGATGACCCGGCAAAGCTGCGCGAGACCTTTGGCCAGATGGGCTTTGTCGAGGTGGCGCGGCACAAGCACAAGGACATAACCCTGTGGAAGCAGGGCGATATCACCTATGTGCTGAACGCCGAGCCGGGCAGCTTTGGGCAGGCTTTCGTGGCCAAGCACGGCCCCTGTGCGCCGTCTATGGCGTGGCGGGTGGTCGATGCCCAACACGCCTATGACCACGCGGTTGCCAAGGGGGCGACGCCGTATCTGGGCAAGGGCAGGGTGGTGGATGCACCGGCGATCTATGGGATTGGCGGCAGCCTGCTTTACTTTATCGACCAGCCAGACAGCGTTTACGACGCCGAATACGACTGGTTTGGCGAGGCCGAACCAAAGGGCATGGGGTTCTACTATCTCGACCACCTGACCCACAACGTGCATCGCGGAAATATGGACAAGTGGTTCTCGTTCTATTCGGACATTTTCGGGTTCAAACAGATCCGGTTTTTTGATATCGAAGGCAAGATGACCGGCCTGTTTTCGCGTGCCCTGACCAGCCCGTGCGGGCGCATTCGCATTCCGATCAACGAAAGCCGCGATGACAAAAGCCAGATAGAGGAATACCTGAAACAGTATAACGGCGAGGGCATCCAGCACATCGCCATCGGCACCGAGGATATTTACGCGGCAGCCGACCAGATCGCCGATAACGGCATGCGCTTTATGCCCGGCCCGCCCGACACCTATTATGCCATGAGCCAAGACCGCGTGCCCGGCCATCAAGAACCGCTGGACAAGCTCAAAAAACACGGCATTCTGATCGACGGTGAAGGGGTGGTTGACGGGGCGGAAACCAAGATTCTGCTGCAAATTTTCTCGAAAACCTATATCGGCCCGATCTTTTTTGAGTTCATCCAGCGCAAGGGTGATGACGGTTTTGGCGAAGGCAATTTCCGCGCCCTGTTCGAAAGCATCGAAGCCGACCAGATCGAGCGCGGGGTGATTTAGGGTCAGAACCCTAGGCGGGCGGTGCGTGGGAAACCACGCACCCTATCGCCCCGTCAGTCCCACAGGCTCGGGTTCAGCCCCGCGGCTTCCATGCGTTCAAAGCGCGCGCGGGCGAAGCGCTGAAATCCGGTATCCAGATAGCCCCCCGACACCAGATATTCCAGACCGGTCGCATAGTGGAACGGTTTGAAATAGCCCGGCATGCGGAACGCCTCGGCCGCTTCCCGGTCGGTGGCACCGGCGGCCTCGGCAGGGAAGAAGGACAGGGTCGGGGTAAAGTTGACCCCCCATTTCTGCGCCAGCTGTTTTTCCGACAGCTCTTCGCCGTCAAAATCGGTAACCACGCGGTCGCCCCACATGTTCAGTTGCACGGTCAGGAAATGTTCGGACTGGTATTCGACGATATCGGGAATGGCATAGTTGACCTCGTGCAACTCGCGGCAATAGGGGCAGCCCTTTTGCTCAAAGATCACGATCAGGCCCTTGCCCTCGGCGGCGGCATCCTCCAGATCGGCACCCAGTTCAAGAAAGCCCTGATAGAACCACGGCTGGATATGCAGCCCGTCATCGCCGATTTCCTGCGCGACGGCGCTTAGGGGCAACAGGGCAAATAGGGCAAGCAACAAACGACGGGTGATCATGGTGGTTCCTCCTGCAAGGCAGTATAGCATGAAAATGCGCGCCTGGCCCGGGCGCGCACGAGATTGTTACTGTAGGGTGGGTGCTTGCACCCACCACTAGATTCCGCTGACGGTTATGTTGTTTGCGGGTTCCTGCGTGATGGTGCCTTTGGCGCGGATATAATCCTCTACCACGTCCCAGATTTGCGGGCCTTCGGTGCCTTCGTTCACACTGGCCCAGCCGGCCACGGTATAGGTCTTGGCAGCATCGATCAGCTCTCCGGTTTTTTGCAGGGTCAGGTTGGTGATCCGGTCACCCTGTTTCTTGGAGATGTCGATGTCATAGCTCAGGCCGCCCACCCGCACCATATCGCCGCCCTGCTGGTAATACGGGTCGGTGTTGAACAGGTTGTCGGCCACGTCTTCCAGCACCACATGCAGGAATTCGCCGGTCATTTCGGTGCGATAGGCCTGCCCGTAGGTCATAGAGGTAACGTTGTGGATATCCTCGCGGGTGATGTCCTGCCCGGGCACCAGACTTGGCCCCCAGCGCACACCGGGTGACAGGGCAATATCGGCGTCGCGCTGGTCGATCAGCGCGTTGCAGATCAGGTCATCCCATGTGCCGCCGAAATTGCCGCGCCGGTATAGCAGGCTGTCGGTCTGGCCCACGACCTCGGTCAGGTCATCGATGAACGGCGCGCGCTGTTCGTCGATCAATGCGGTGACGCTGGCATCGGGTTCGATCACATCCGAGAAAATCGGGATCAGCTTGTGCCGGAAGCCCATCATACGCCCGTCGCGCACATCCAGATCAACGCGGGAAATGAACTTGCCGTTCGACCCCGAGGCGATCAGAATGGTTTCGCCCACCAGCACCGGTTCGGGCAGCGCGTCATGGGTGTGGCCGGTCAGGATCACATCGATGCCGCTAACCCGCGAGGCCATCTTTTTATCCACGTCAAAGCCGTTATGCGACAGGCAGACCACCAGTTCGGCCCCCTGGGCGCGGACCTCGTCCACCATGTCCTGCATGCGTTCGTCATGAATGCCAAAGCTGTATTCCGGGAACATCCAGCCCGGGTTGGCGATCGGCATATAGGGGAAGGCCTGCCCGATGACCGCGATCTTGACCCCGCCGCGCTCGAAGAATTTGTAGGGCACGAAATCCTCGGAGGGTTCATCCCATTCCTTGTCGAAAATATTCTGGCCCATGGCGGCAAAGGGCAGATCGGCGATGATTTCGCGAACCCGGTCCGAGCCGAGGGTGAATTCCCAGTGAAAGGTCATGGCGTCGGGTTTCAGCGCGTTCATCACGTTGACCATGTCCTGCCCTTGCGTGTGAAAGCAGGTATAGGACCCGTGCCATGTATCGCCGCCATCCAGCAGCAGCGCGTCGGGGCGCTCGGCCCGGATAGAGTTGATCACTGTGGCGCAGCGGTCCAGACCGCCGACCCTGCCATAGGCCTGCGCCAGCGAGGAGAAGTCGTCATAGGTCAGCGCATAGGCCGAGGCGGATCCGTCTTCGATGCCGTACATCTTGCGAAAGGCCTCGCCGGTGACATGCGGGGCCTGCCCCTTGGCCTCGCCAACGCCAAGGTTGATCGAGGGTTCGCGGAAATAGATCGGTTTCATCTGGGCGTGAATATCGGTGATATGGATCAGCGAAACATTGCCGTATGTGTCGAAGTTCAGCAGGTCATCCTGGGTGATTACCTGTTGTGCCGCCAGTTTGGACCAGTTGCCAAACGAGGCGCCGCCATAGATCGCCGAGGCGGCCATGGATGTTTGTAAAAAATCGCGGCGCGAAATCATGGGTGTTCTCCTGCATGCTCAGAAAGGGAATAAGACCGCCCCGTGGCGAGCCAATACCAGCCCTGACAGAATACGGGCGCCCGATAAAACCGGACGCCCGCCAAAGTCTAGTTGCGAACCGAAGGTCCTTCGACCGACAGACCGTTCCCGCGTGAGGCAACATAAAGCTCCAGCGCGGTGAACTCGTCCGAGCCGACGCCGTAAGGTTCGGCACGAATGTTTTTCATGCAGCCTTTAAAGCGGGCGTGGGTCGAATTCAGACGGGCGTTCTTCAGACGATAAGTCGGAAAGCCGTTGATCTGCCCCTGTGACAGGTGGTCGGCGCGGATATAAACACCGTAGTTGTCTTCATGACAGTTGGCACAGGCCATATCAAGCTGGCCCACACGGGTATAATAGATCTCGCGACCCTGTTCCCATGTCGCGGCAGCCGGACCGTCGATGGCGACATTCATCGGCATTCCGCGCGACTGCAGGCTGATCAGCGCAACCATCGCATCCATCTGCGGCTTGCCCCATTTCCAGGGTTCGGCCTGCATACGGGTTTCGCGGCAGTTGTTGATATAGTCTTCCATCGACCATACCTCGCCCGCGTCCTCGCGCCAGCGCGGCAACACGGTGCGCAGCCCTTCAAAGCTGGCAACATCGCCATGGCAGGATGCACAGCTTTCACCGGCAGCACCATCAACGGTTTCATAGGCTTCGCGGGCCTGGTCAACAAAGATCATGCCCGGATTTTCGAAATCGTCCATTTCAAGCGCCTGGGTTTCGTCACTGCGAAATACCCAGCCCGAGATGACCTCGTCGATGTTCATGTGATCCGGTGCCGGCGCACGGGTGATCATCACCTGTCCGTCGATTTCCAGAACAGCGTTCTCATCGGCACTCGCAACACCTGTTACAAGAACAAATGCAGCGGCTGTCGAGGCGATCAGGTTTGTTATTTTCATTTTTATTCCTCCCCGTTGGCTGTGGTTAACTGATCTCGATGTCTTTGGTTTCGGTGTAAACCGAGCCGTCGTCATCGTTCCAGGTAAAGGTAAACGTGCCCGATTCCTGCACGGAGGCAAAGAATTGAAGGTACGGGTTGGTGGAAATCGCGCCGTGCAGGTTGGCCTGCATAACGTTTTCGCCGTTAAAGTCGCACGAAAAGTGGTTGATGATCGAGCGCGGAATGACGTTGCCGTCACTGTCTTTGCGCTGACCGCTTTCCATCTTGTGCGAAATCAGGGTTTTGATTTCGAACGCTTCGCCAGCGGTGCCGGACCGGGGGACGCGAACGCGGGGTTTTACATTATCTGCCATTGTTCATTTCCTCCTGGATCAGCCGCCGCAGCCGCCGATGGTTACTTTTACCTCGGCCGTGCCGCGCTTGATGCTGCCATCGGCCATTTTGGCCAGGGCAACGACTTCTTGCGTGCCGGCAAGGCGGCAGCGGGTCGAGGCGCTGCTGGCACCGGAAAGGGCACCAAAGCTGAATTCAATTACGCCGGGATTCGGATTGCCCGAGGCCAGAATGGCGATTTCAACCGCGCCTTCGGCTTCGACCGAAATCGGCACTGTGTTGCCGTTTTCGGCAATCTCGGGCGCAGTCAAAGTGACGCCGCCATCGGTGATATCAGCACCCCCGGTAAAGGCGGCTACGGCGTCATCCATGGCTTCGGCGAATACCTGAAACGGCATCATCGCGGCGATGGCAACACCGGCACCCATGACAAGGGTGTCGCGTCTTGTATAGTTCATTTTTTTCTCCTGTGGGTGAAAATCCGGGGCGCGGATTATTCGGTAAGCGTTTGAAGATAGGCCAGTACATCCTCGACCTGTTGCGCGGTCAGGATGGTTTTGTCGGCAAATTTCGGCATGTTCCGGGTATAGTCCAGAATATAGAATGCCGGCATGATGGTGCCGTCAAAGGTGTTCTTGGAATTCACCAGAATGCCGCGCAGCGCCGCCTCGTCATAGCGTTGGGCAACGCCGTCCAGTGCCGGGCCGACCTGACCGTGGAACAACTGTTCCGGAATTTCGGCGTTCGCATGGCAGGCAAGGCAATTGCCCAGCTTGCGGTTGATGAACACATCGCGCCCATTGGCCGGGTCACCTGCGACACCGGTCAAAGACGCCTCTACAGCGCCGGAATCGGTGAAAACGACATCGGCAGGTGCAACCTCGTCAGCGCTGAGTGCAGAGGCCGAAGCAACCGTCACACAGGCAGCGAGAAGCATTGGATGTTTCATACATTTTACTCCCTAGTTTGTTTTTTTTGCGGATGCTCGCAAAAGCATCCGTTGATCTGTTTGATTGATCGTTTCAACACTATATCTGTGTATTATTGGAACGCAACAACAAATTCTAACAATCATATGCTTATCAAGTAATAAAGTTGCGTTACTTGAAGAAATACTTACTGATTTCGTTGTGTTGCGAACATTTGTGCATGGTATTTCTGGAAATGCACATCGGTATCATAGCCATGTTCCAGCACCCATGTCAGCATATTCAGGGTCATCCAATGACCAAAAGCCCCGGGCATCACCGCTACGGCAGCCTGAGAGGCGCTCGCCGATTCGGGGACTTCTTCGGGCAGAAAAATCGTTGTGGGGGTAAAGAATACGGCCCATTTCTTGACGATATCGCGTTCGGGCAGCACCTCTCCGTCGAAATCCGTGACCTCCAGATCGCCGAACATGTTGATCTGGATGAAATAGTAATCGTTGGTCAGCAGCGCGTTGATATCGGGCAGGGGAAAGATTTCTTCGTGCATCTGGGTGCAATAGATGCAGCCGCGTTGCTCGATGATCAGCGCCAGCCGTTTGCCTTGCGCGTTGGCCGTGGCCAGATCGTCGCGAAGGTCCAGAAACGAGGTGTCGTTGTGAATCCAGTCGGTCTTGTGCAACCCGTCATCGCCAAGGGTGGCCTCTCCGGCCCAAAGCGGGGTGGCAAGCAGGGTAAGGGCAGCAATAAGGGGTTTGAGCATTGGTATCTCCTATTTGACCATGGATGAAAGAAAATCGAACTGAATGAGCCACTCGGATAGATACCGAATGCCACCGGTCACGATAAGCACCGCGAAAAGAATCAGGATGGCCCCCATAATTTTTTCCACCCAAGCCATTTTGGCACGATGCCGGCTGACAAAGCGCAGAAACGGGCCGGAAAAGAGCGCGACAAAAATAAACGGAAAGGTCATGGCGGCGCCGTAAACGAACAACAGCGTGCCGCCTTGCCAGATGGTTTCCTGATCGGCGGCAATGAACAGCATCGCGGCGATGAAGGGGCCGGCGCAGGGCGTCCAGCCAAAACCAAAGGCAAGGCCGATCAGGTACGATCCGACAAAGCTGGCCGGTTTGACGCTGGAGGAATCGATGCGCGCCTCGCGATACAAAAACGGAATGCGCACAAATCCAATGAAATGCAGGCCAAAGGCGAGCAGAACGGCTGCGGCCACATAGGACAGCTGTTCCTTGTATTGCCCCAGCGCCTTGCCGGCGGCGGTGGCGCTCATGCCAAGCAGTACGAATATGGTGATCACGCCGGCCGAAAACAGTACGGCCGAAATGATCAGCCGTGTGCGTGCGCCGCTGGAAATCTGGTTATCGCTGGTCAATTCCTGCATCGACAGCCCGGCCATATAGCTTAGGTAGAACGGTACCATCGGCAGAATACACGGCGACAAGAACGACAGCAGACCATTGGTCACGGCTGCGCCGTAGCTTAAGTCAAACATAAAAATTTCCCCTGCTTGCTTTTTTATTGATTCTGTGGGAATCATATTCTTAACTTCAAATATGTAAAGGATTGAGTTCTGCGACGTTATATTAGACACGCTGGCCTGTTGTTGGCGATTACTTTCGGGCTGTGGTCGGCAACGGGCATTCGGGCGCAAACCAACCTGATTATGTTCGATGCTACCGGCTGCCCCTATTGTGCCCTGTGGGAGGAGGAAATCGGCCCGATTTATCCCAAAACCGAGGAATCCGCCCGTGCGCCATTAATACATATAGACATATATGAAAGAATACCCGACAATATACAAATCGGGAATGCCATCGTATTCACACCGACATTTGTGCTGGTGAATGATGGCATAGAAGTAGGCCGGATTACCGGTTATCCCGGACAAGATTTTTTTTGGGGGCTGCTGGACAGAATGCTGGCCGATCTCCCCGAAGCAGAGAAGGAAGGAAGCTGATGGCATCCGAGGAAGCAAGAAACGACGTTCCCAGCGAAACCATCGAAGCGGTGCTTTCCAGCGCGGCGTCGGCAACGGATTTCATGAAGGCATTGGCCCATGAAGGCCGGCTGATGATCCTGTGTCATCTGGTTTCGGGCGAAAAATCGGTGACCGAGCTGGAACAGTTATTGTCCAGCCGTCAGGCCGCGGTCAGCCAGCAACTGGCGCGCCTGCGCCTTGAAGGGCTGGTAAATTCGCGCCGCGACGGCAAGGCAATCTATTACTCGCTGGGCGACCCGAAAGCCGCGCAGATGATCGAGCTGCTGTATTCGATGTTCTGCCAGTTCGAGCCGGAAAACGGCAATGCTGCAGCGCAATAGGCCCTAGTCGGTCAAGCGGAACTCGACAATCTGGTCCCGCTGGAAAAACTGGAAATTATCGTCTGAAATCAGGGTAATGCGCGCGATTCCGTCGGGGTCGCGCCACAGGCTTATGCCCTCCAGATTGTCAAACCTTCCATAGGGGGTTTCAAGCAGGGTTTCGCCCGATGCCAGATCGTCGGCCAGCGCAAAGCGCCGGATGCGGGTGGAAAAGCCGACAAAGCCGCCCAGATGGCGTTCCAGCACATAAAGATAGCCCTCGAACACGTCGGCCCCGACCACCAGATAGGGCGGTTCGCGCGGGATGCTGAGCGCGGTATCCCAGGCGCCATCGATAAACCGGTAAACGGTAAAAGGGCGGGCCAGATCGCCCGAGCGCTCGGGGATGGTATAGATCACACCGTCGGGACCGGTGGCCAGCGCCTCCAGCCCCGAATTGATTTGCAAAACGCGAAAATCGGGGTGTTTGGGCAGGAACTCGGCGGCGGATTCGGGCGTGGCGTGGCGCATGATCCGGTGGTTGCTCTCGAAAGAGATATAGAGCGAGCCGTCCGGCCCGATCGCCAGCCCCTCGGCGTCGGTATCATGCCCGCCCAGCGGTTGCCCCTTGGTGTCCAGTATCGGTAGCAACGGCAACGGGTCGATGCCCAGCAACCGCCCGTCATCGCCCCGGCGCATGGTGCCGCGCAGCAGGTGGCCCCGATCCGAAACCGCGATAAACCGGCGGCCCTGATCCGCCACATGCAGGGCGGAAAACCCGCCAAAAAAAGGCTCATTGCTGCTCAGGAGTATTTCGGAATCCAGTACCGGCTGGGCGGCCGATACGCGCGCCAGCACCAGCAGGGGCAGCAGGTAAAACAGTCGAATCACGGGGATTGCAGCACTCCGTAACAC
>JALXER010000033.1 GCA_027069385.1 Paracoccaceae bacterium | reverse complement strand
GTACAGGCAGGCGGTGCAGGCGGGCCACAACCCGGCGCGGCCCCCAAGCCCGACGTTATTTCCGAGGAGGAACGCCAGCGCGAGATCCGTAAAATCCAGCGCGATATCGCCCGCAGGCGGCGCAGCAAGTTTATTCTGATCTTTCTGCGACTGGCATTTTTCGTTTTGGCTCCGACGGCGCTAACCGGTTATTATTACTATAATATCGCCACGCCGATGTATTCGGTCGAAACCCAGATGATCATCCAGAAACCCGAAGGCGGCGGCACACCCGGTGGTCTTGGCGGCCTGCTGGCCGGGATCGGCCTTGGCGGCAACGAGGATTCGATCATCGTACAAAGTTTTCTGACCTCGCGAGAAGCCATGTTGCATCTGGACGAGGATCAGGGCTTTATCGCCCATTTTCAGCAGGATTACATCGACGATATCCAGCGCCTGCCCCCTGATGCCTCCAAAGAAGATGCCTATAAGGTCTATAAAAAGCTGGTGACGGTGGGGTATGACCCATCCGAAGGGGTAATCCGGATGAACGTCACCGCCCTGACCGCCGAGGCGGCAACCGCTTTTTCCGAGGCGCTGATTGGCTATGCCGAAGAACGGGTTGACAAAATCTCGTCGCGACTGCGCGAGGACCAGATGGTCGGGGCGCAGGCCAGCTATGCCGCAGCCGAACAGGCGGTGCTGGATTCACAGCAACGGGTGCTGGAATTGCAACAGACCCGTGGCGTGCTAAGCGCCGAGGCCGAGATTTCGGGCCAGATGGGGATTATCAACTCGCTAGAGGTCCAGTTGGAAGACAAACGTCTGGCGCTGGCCGAAATCAATGCCAACGAGCGGCCCAATCCGGCCCGCGCCAATGCCATCAGCGCCGAGATCGACCGGCTAAGCGCGCGCATTCAGGAACTGCGTTCGGGCATGATCGGTGCCGGAGATTCGGGGGCCTCGCTGGCACGGATCAGCGGCGAGCTAAAGATTGCCGAATCCGAACTGGCCATGCGGCAATTGCTGTTGCAACAGGCCCTGACCCAGCTTGAAACCGCCCGGATAGAGGCCAACCGGCAGGTGCGTTATCTGAGCATCGGCGTTGCGCCGGTTGCCTCGGATGTGCCCACCCACCCCAAAAAGCTGCAAAATACCATGATTGCGCTGGTGGTTTTTCTGGGGGCCTATATCTTCCTGTCGCTGACCGTTTCGATCCTGCGAGAGCAGATCGGCTCGTGACAAAGCCGGTGATCGATGCCTCGGGGTTTCGCGAATACGATATGCGCTGGCGCTATCCCGAACAGGTGAATCTGGCCGGAATGCAGGCGCTCGGCCTCGGGTTTGGCACCCAGATTCACCGGCGCGGCTTGCCCGCAAGCGTCGCGGTCGGGGCCGACTATCGCGCCTATTCGCCCGCGGTGCGCGATGCCTTTGTTGCGGGGCTGGTGCAGGCGGGATGTACGGTGCACGATATCGGCACCGCCCTGTCGCCCACCGCCTATTTTGCCCAGGGGATTCTGGGGGTCTCGGCGGTGGCAATGATTACCGCGTCGCACAACCCCAATGGCTGGACCGGCGTCAAGCTGGGCTTTGACGCGCCGCTGACCCACGGCCCCGAGGAAATGGCCGACCTACGCGACATCGTGCTGAATGACAAAGGGCAGGAACGCGCTGGCGGGCGGGTGATTGCCGCCCCTGATATCCGCACCGCCTATATGGACGATCTGACTGCAGCAGGAAAAATCGACCGACCGCTTCGCGCGGTTTGCGCCTGTGGCAACGGGACAGCAGGCATGTTTGCCCCCGAGATCCTGCGCCGCATCGGGGTCGAGGTGATCGAGCTGCACTGCACCCCCGACCACAGCTTTCCCCATTACAACCCCAACCCGGAATCCATGCAGATGCTGCACGATATGGCGCGGGTTTTGCGCGCGCACAAGGCCGATATCGCCTTTGGCTTTGACGGTGACGGAGATCGCTGCGGGATTGTCGCCAATGACGGGGCCGAGGTGTTCGCCGACAAGGTCGGCCTGATTCTGGCGCGCGACTGGGCACCGCGCCATGCGGGGCGCTCGATTGTGGTCGATATCAAATCGACCGGCCTGTTTGCGACCGATCCGGTGCTGGCCGCGCACCACATTCGGGTGGATTACTGGAAAACCGGACATTCCCACATGAAGCGCCGGGTCAGGGCACTGGACGCGCTGGCCGGATTTGAGAAGTCCGGCCACTATTTTATCGGCCAACCGCTGGGGAACGGCTATGATTGCGGGATGCGTAGCGCGGTTGAAATCTGCCGTCTGCTCGACCGCAACCCCGGGCGAACGATGGCCGACCTTGCCAAAGCGCTGCCACGCAGCTTTACCACGCCGACCCTGTCCCCCCACTGCCCCGATGATCGCAAATACGCCGTGGTGGCCGAAATTACCAAACGCCTGCAAGGCCTGTCCGAAATCGGAGCGGAGCGCATCGCCGCTATCAATCCGATCAACGGCGCGCGGGTCGAATTTGAAACGGGCGGGTTTGCGCTGGTGCGCGCATCGTCCAACACACCCAATTTGGTTGTGGTGTGTGAAAGCCTGCAAAGCCCCGAACACCTGCGCGCGCGGTTTAACGCTTTTGACC
>JALXER010000032.1 GCA_027069385.1 Paracoccaceae bacterium | reverse complement strand
CAAAATCCATGCAGCAACTGACGTGACGGGAAATCCGGTGCGATTTATTCTGACTGGCGGACAACGCAATGACATTACCCGGACAGAACCTCTGCTTGACGGGCTTAAAGCCGAATACGTTCTGGCTGACAAAGGGTATGACGGGCAAAATGCTATCGCTGCGGTTAAACGTTGTGGTGCAACACCCGTCATTCCAGGGCGAAAGACCACGGCCCAATGGCGGCATCCGGACAAGGAATTATATCAGGAGTGTAATCTGGTCGAGCGTTTCTTCTCTAAAATCAAACACTTCCGCCGCATCGCAACACGTTACGACAAACTCGTAAGAAACTATGCAGGATTCCTGTATCGCGTTGCAGCGATAAAATGGGCAAAGTGAATGTCAACACGACCTGGGGGCAGGATCCATTAATCTTGATACTGATCTCGCGGGGATTTTTCAGGTAATAGCTTAACACGCATCCAAGCGGGGTTGGCAGGCTCGGGTAGTCCTGATTGGCGATCTTCCGGCCGATTTCACCATTGGAAAGGCCCGAAACAATCCCGGCCAGCGCGCCGGCTTCGGGGTTCGAACCGCGCACTTCGTTTACGACTTTTGCCTCCAGTGCCTGACACGGCCCGCCTTTGGATTGATAGATTTGCGGGAAAAAATATGCCCCTGCAGCAATTACGATTGCAAAGATAACGTATTTCATTAGTCTGACCAGCCTTTCAACTCAGCTTCCAAAATGGACCCCAGCGCCGCGATATGGTCATCACGATCGTTGAGGCACGGGATATAGGTAAAGGTTTTGCCGCCCGCTTCAATAAAACTGTCCTTTATTTCCTGATTAATTTCTTCGAGCGTTTCGATGCAATCGGCGGCAAAGCCCGGTGCGACCACGGCGATATCTGTTTTGCCGGCCCGGGCCAGATCGGCCACGGCGTCAACCGTGGCGGGCTTGATCCATTCCTCACGGCCGAATTTCGACTGGAAGGTCATGGTCACCTGGTCATCGGGCAGGCCCAGTTCGGCTTGCAACAGGCGCGTGGTGGTGCGGCAGTGGATGTAATAGGGGTCGCCCTCGGTAATATAGCGCTCGGGCAGGCCGTGAAAGCTGACCACCAGCATATCGGGCGCGCGTGCCATGGCGGCAAACCCGTCGCGGATGCTTTGGGCCAGTGCCGAGATATAGGCGGGATGGTCGAAATAGGGCTGCACCACGCGCAGCGCCGGTTGCCATTTCATCCGGGTCAGGGCGTTGAACAGCCCGTCATTGGCCGACCCGACCGTAGCGCCCGCATATTGTGGGTAGAGCGGCAGAAAGACCACCCGGTCGCACCCTGCCGCGGCCAGCGTGGCCAGTTTGTCGGCGATTGAAGGGGCGCCATAGCGCATGGCGAAATCGACTACCACGCGGTCGCCGTAGCGCGCTGCAAGCATCGTTGCCAGCTTGGCGCGCTGGTCTTTGGTGATGGTCATCAGCGGGCTTTCACCTGCATCATTATTCCAGATCGACCGATAGGCCCGCCCGCTGGAAAACGGCCGTTTGGATAGGATAACCAGTTGCAAAAGCGGCTGCCAGAACAGGCGCGGCAGGTCAACCACGCGCTTGTCGGACAGGAACTCGGACAGATAGCGGCGCATGGGCCAATAGCCGGTGCCCTCGGGGGTGCCCAGATTGGCCATCAGAACACCCACCCTGGCGTCGGGCAGGTCTTGCTCGCCAAACGGGGTAAAGCCGTGGTCGGGGTCGATCGGGGCTTGCTTTTTGTTCAGCATTTCGGAGGATCCTGTTTTTGTGCTTCGAGGGCCTGGGCGAACAAAACCTCGGCCGAGCCGGGGCGCAGCGGTTTGGGTTGGGTGTCGGAGGGCGCCCATCCGGTCAGAAAGATAATCTCGAAGGTCGCCGGAATGCGCCCGTCTGCCGTACCGTAATGGGTTTGATAGATTTCCGCCATACGCAGCAGGGTTTCGCGGCGCAAAGGGCTGCGGCGACGCGCGCCAAGAATGTTGGTTTCCCCCATGGCGCGCAGATCGCGCAACAGGTGCAGGGGGGTTTCATAGGTCACGGTCAGGGCCACGCTGTCGGCCACCGGTAGGGCCAGTCCGGCGCGACCGATCAGGTCGCCAAGCGCAGCGATATCGGCCATCGGCGTAACGCGGGGCGACAAGCCGCCCTCCATTTCGGTCTCGGCGGCGGCCATGGCGGCGCGCAGCTCTACCAGCGTTTGCCCGCCAAACAATGCCGCCAGCATCAGCCCGTCGGGTTGCAGCGCCGCGCGCATCTGCACCAGTTGCCCGACCGGATCATTGGCGTGATGCAGGGCCAGCCCGTGGACGATCAGATCGAACCCATTGGCGGGCAGGTCCAGTATTTCGGAGTCGGCCACCACCACATCGGCCCCGATTGCCGGTTGCCAGATTTCCGGCACCCAGCCGACAAAACCCACATTGGTAAACGATTTGTTAACCTCTGTCAGTCTTTCTGAAACCAGCGTCGCCGCATGGCTGTGCAAAAACCCGGCCAGCCCTGCGGCTTTGGCGCGGGTCCGGCGCTGGTCGCGGGCGGTTAGGTCAAACAAGGGGTCGTGTGGGTGCATTGCTAAATTTCCTGTCAAAGCCGGA
>JALXER010000031.1 GCA_027069385.1 Paracoccaceae bacterium | reverse complement strand
GCTCGAAGCCCGGCGACAGCAGGATAAGGGTGTACCCCAGGGGACCCGAGAGGTTCTTCCCCATGGTGTGCCTGCAGTGCGTGTTCGCCGCTTGCATGAAGGCGTGCCCGGTGAACGCCATAAGCGTGGACAGGTCCACGGGCGCGGTGGCCGTCGACTACGCAAGGTGCATCTCTTGCCGCGCGTGCGTGGCCGCGTGCCCGTTCGGCAACATGACGTGGGAAGAGGGCGCGGGCAGGGTGATAAAGTGCGACCTCTGCGGCGGCAACCCCGCGTGCGCCAGGTACTGCCCCAGCGGCGCCCTGGCCTACGAGCCGGTGGCCCGCTCGTCCAGGAGCGAAGAGAAGGCCTCCGGCGCCGTATGAACCGATCGCAGCACAAAGGGTGCGGCCCGCGCAAGGTGCCCCTGTCGCGGCTTGGAGCGGGCGTGTGGGGGCGGGGCGGACAAAGTTTCAAAAAAGGATTCACAAATCGTAACGAAGGCGTTAGAGTGGGCGGGTGACTCCACCAAGCCATAAGGCATGGAGCATGGTTTGAGGCGGTAATGTCGAGCAGGACAGTGAATCGCATCGCAGTGTTGAAGGGTGGCCCCTCGGCGGAACGGGATGTTTCGTTGGTGTCGGGTGCCGCGTGTGCGCTGGCGTTGCGCCAACAGGGCTTTGACGTGGTAGAGATCGACGCGGGCGTTGATCTGGCCGCGCGGCTGGCCGATTCCGCTCCGGATGTGGTTTTCAACGCCCTGCATGGTCGTTGGGGCGAGGATGGTTGTGTGCAGGGGCTGCTGGAATGGCTGCGCATTCCCTATACCCATTCGGGGGTGCTGGCCTCGGCGCTGGCGATGGACAAGGCGCGCTCCAAGGCGGCCTATGCGGCGGCGGGGCTGCCGGTGGTGGACAGCCTGCTGACCACGCGCGCGGCGGCAAGTGCCGCGCATCCGATGGCACCGCCCTATGTGGTAAAACCCAATAACGAGGGGTCGAGCGTCGGGATTTATCTGGTGGACGCAGCGGCCAATGGTCCGGCGCAACTGGATGCGTCCATGCCCGATACGGTGATGGTCGAGGCGTTTATCCCCGGGCGCGAATTGACCGTGGCGGTGCTGGGTGACCGGGCGCTTGGCGTGACCGACATTCATACCGACGGGTGGTATGATTATCATGCGAAATACGACGCGGGCGGCTCTACCCATGTCATACCGGCCAGGCTGCCGGATGCGGTGACTGACGCCTGCATGGATTACGCGCTGCGCGCCCATGACGCGCTGGGGTGTCGTGGCCTGTCGCGCACCGATTTCCGCTGGGACGAGGCGCGCGGGCCGGACGGGTTGTTCCTGCTGGAAACCAACACGCAACCGGGGATGACGCCCACGTCGCTTGCCCCCGAACAGGCCGCGTATAGCGGCATGGATTTCGGCGCGCTATGCGTCTGGCTGGTGGAGGATGCGTCATGCTCCCGATCGTAGCAGAGCGGCGTGATATGGTGGCGCGCCGCGCCGATCCGGCCCCGTCAAAGGTGCGCTATCGCTTGCAGCGGCTGTGGCTGACGGCGTGGTTTCGCAGCTTTGTGCGGCTGTGGTTGCCGCTTGGCTCGGCGGCGCTGCTGGCGCTGGTGCTGGCGCGTGACGAGCAGGTGCAGGCCTGGGCGGGGCATCAGGTTGATACCCTGCGCGAGTTGGTGGCCAGTCGGCCCGAACTGATGGTGCGCGAGGTGGCTATACCGGTGGGGTCGCAGGATCTGAAACGGCAGATTCTGGGGGTTATCGATCTGGAACTGCCGGTAAGCGCGCTCGACACCGATCTGGGGCTGATGCACGATCAGGTGCAAAACCTGCGGGCGGTCAAGACGGCGACGGTGCGGCTGCGCCCCGACGGAGTGCTGGAAATCGCGGTGGTCGAGCGCATGCCGGATATGGTGTGGCGGGTGGAAAACCGCGTTTACCTGCTGGACGAAACCGGCGTAACCATTGCCGAAATTCCGCGCCGCTCTACCCGCGCGGACCTGCCGCTGGTGCTGGGGCAGGGCGCGGATAAAGCCGTTGACGAAGCGGCCGAGCTTTTCTCTATTGCCGCGCCGTTTATGGATCGGGTGCGCGGGCTGGTGCGGGTTGGTGAGCGGCGCTGGGATGTGGTGCTGAAAGGTGGCCAAACCATCATGCTGCCCGAAATCGACGCCCATGACGCGCTGCGCCGTGTGCTGGAAATGAACAATACACAGGATATTCTGGATCGTGACCTGTCGGTCATCGATCTGCGCGACCCTGATCGCCCCGTTTTACGCCTTAACGATGACGCCATTATCGAACTGCGCCGCCTGCGCGCCGTGGTTCAGGGAGAACCGGTTTGACCAATATTTTCGAGACCCAACGCGAAATGCGCCACCGGCGCGAGGCCGCGATCAAGCGCGGTATTGTCGGCGTGCTGGACATCGGCACCGCCAAGGTAACTTGTCTGGTGCTGCAATTCACCCCGATGCCCGAACCGGCCAATGAGGGCGTTTCCATGCCCAACATGGGCAGCTTTCGGGTGATTGGCGTGGCGACCACGCGGTCGCGTGGTGTCCGGTTTGGCGAAATCGTCGATATGTCCGAGGCCGAAAGCGCGGTGCGTACCGCGGTTCAGCAGGCCCAGAAAATGGCCAAGGTGCGGGTGGATCATGTGATCGCCAGCTTTGCCGGCGGGCGGCCGCGCTCTTACGGGCTGGAAGGGCAGGTCGAGGTCGAACACGGCGAGGTCACCGAGCGCGATATCGGCAATGTTATCGCATCTTGCGATGTGCCGCCCTATGGTCGGGACCGCGAAATCATCCATGCGCTGCCGATCAATTTCAACCTTGACCATCGCACCGGTCTGGCGGATCCGCGCGGGCAGATCGGGGTCAATCTATCGGTTGACATGCATATGCTGACGGTCAATGACGCGCCGGTTTACGACCTGCTGGAATGCTTGCAGCGTTGCGATCTGGAGGTTGCGGGCCTGTCGTTTTCGGGCTTTGCCAGCGGCGTGTCCAGTCTGATGGAAAACGAACAGAAACTGGGTGCGGCCATTGTCGATATCGGCGGGGGCACCACCAGCATTTCATTGTTCATGCGCAACCATATGATTTACGGCGATACGGTGCTGATGGGGGGCGACCATATTACCAGCGACATTTCGCAGGGGCTGCGGGTGCCGCTGGATGTGGCCGAGCGGATCAAAACCCTGCATGGCGGGCTGGTGGCCACCGGCGTTGACGACCGCGAGGCCATCGAGGTGCCGAACCCGCTGGCCCAATGGGAAAGCGAGCGGCGTACCGTGTCGCGTTCCGAGCTGATCGGGGTCATTCGTCCGCGGGTCGAGGAAATTCTGGAGGAGGTCCGCGCCCGTCTGGATGTGTCGGGGTTCGAGTCCATGCCCAGCCAGCAAGTGGTGCTGACTGGCGGTTCCAGCCAGATCCCGGGGATGGAGGCGCTGGCCAGCCGAATCCTTGGCCGCCACACCCGTATCGGCAAGCCGTTGCGCGTGCAGGGATTGCCGCAAGCCGTGGCAGGGCCGGCATTTTCGGCGGCGGTCGGGCTGGCGCTGCATGCATCGCATCCGCAAGACGAATGCTGGGATTTCGAGGTGCCCACCGACCGGCTCGGCACCCGCCGGATACGGCGTGCGGTGCGCTGGTTTGTGCAAAATTGGTAAGGTGATTCGGCGGAATAGCGCCGAGTCGCCTGAAAAACGGCATATTTAAGGCATAACCACAAGATATTGTGTCTTTTTGTAATAAAATCCGTGACCCCGACTCGGGTTTCCGTTAGCATGCGAATCAGTAGGCAAAATGATAACCCGGAAACCGGGCAGAGCAGAAAAACAAATAGGCGGGCAAAAAATGGCTTTAAATCTTCGTATGCCGGAATCATCCGACCTGAAACCCCGTATTACGGTGTTCGGTGTCGGCGGCGCTGGCGGCAATGCCGTCAACAACATGATTGCAAAAAACCTTGATGGTGCCGAATTTGTGGTGGCCAACACCGATGCGCAGGCGCTGGGGCAATCCGATGCTCCGACCAAAATCCAGTTGGGCGAACGCCTGACCGAAGGTCTGGGTGCCGGGGCCAAGCCCGAGGTCGGGCAGGCCGCCGCAACCGAAAGCATCGACGCGATTATTGACAACCTTTCGGGCTGTCACATGTGCTTTATCACCGCCGGTATGGGCGGGGGCACCGGTACGGGGGCGGCTCCGATTATTGCCAATGCGGCGCGCGAACTGGGCGTGCTGACCGTTGGCGTAGTCACCAAACCGTTCCAGTTCGAGGGCGGCAAACGCATGCGTCAGGCCGAAGACGGCGTGGCCGAACTGCAAAAGGTTGTCGATACCCTGATCATCATTCCCAACCAGAACCTGTTCCGGCTGGCCAATGAAAAAACCACCTTTACCGAGGCGTTCAGCCTTGCGGATGACGTGTTGTATCAAGGGGTTAAGGGCGTAACCGATCTGATGGTCCGCCCGGGGATTATCAACCTCGACTTTGCCGATGTGCGTTCGGTTATGGACGAAATGGGCAAGGCAATGATGGGCACCGGCGAGGCCACGGGCGAAAACCGCGCGATCGAGGCCGCCGAAGCCGCCATTGCCAACCCGCTGCTTGACGAAATCTCGCTGAAGGGTGCCAAGGGCGTGCTGATCAACATCACCGGCTCGGACGATATGACCCTGTTCGAACTCGACGAAGCGGCCAACCGCATTCGTGACGAGGTCGACCCCGAGGCGCATATCATCGTCGGCTCGACGCTCGATCCGCAACTGGACGGGCTGCGTGTTTCGGTGGTTGCCACCGGCATTGACGTGGTCGAAGACGAAAAGGCCCGACCGGCACAACCGCGTTCCATGAGCGAACCGGCCCATTTGGCAACACCGATTGCCGAAGCTGCGCCCGAACCGGCCCCCGCTGCCGAAGTGGCGCAGGTGGAAGAACCGGTCGAGGAAGAACCGGCACCGGCCGATAACTTTATCGACCAGCATGTGGCTGCCGAGGCTGCGGCCCCCGAAGCCGTGGCGCCTTTGTCTAGCGAAACCCTGCCCAAACCGGCCATGACGCTTGAACCCGAGCCGGAAGCAGAACCCGAGCCCGAGGTAGAGGCCGACAAGCATCCGCGTTTCGCGATCACCAGCATGATCAACCGGATGAAAGGCAATACCGCACGGCCTGACAAACCCAGCCCGCGGGTGCAGCCCAAACTGCATTCAAGCGGCGTGGCCCAACCGGCCAGCGATCTGCATCGGGAAGAGCAGGAACGCATTGAAATTCCGGCATTTTTGCGTCGGCAAGCCAACTAGAAAAGTTTCCTCCGAGACCTCGGGCGCTCTTGTTTTGAGCGCCCGTTTTTTGTGAAAAATTATTGTCAAACTGTAGCATTCAGACACAATCTGTGACCCTGCTTAGGGGGTGCAGAGGTTTTTTTAGTCCGCCGGATGCTCTATGTTAATCTCAGCTTAAACAATCAGGGTGGGGCACCGTGCTGCATACATTGCGAAAACCTATTTCGATTATCGGCACCGGATTGCATTCGGGCCGTCCGGCGCGGTTGCGCATTCTGCCCGGTGCGGCGGGGTTCGGCATCTGGTTTCGTCGGGTCGATGTGGCGGATCGCGACAATATGATCCCCGCCCTGTGGGACCATGTGTATAACACGGAACTGTCCACCAACCTGCAAAACGACGCGGGGGTGGGTGTTTCGACGATCGAACATCTGATGGCAGCGCTGGCGGGCTGCGGGGTGCAAAACGCCATTATCGAAATCGACGGGCCGGAAGTGCCGATCATGGACGGCAGCGCCAAACGCTTTGTTGCCGAGATCCGCCGCGCCGGAATTGTGGCGCAGAACCAGCCGGGCAGCTATTGGGAAATCCGGCAGCCCGTGCGGGTCGAATCCGGTCTGGCGAGTGCCGAGTTGGCCCCGTTTGACGGGTTCAGGCTGGGGTTTTCGATCACCTTTGAAAATACCGTCATTGGCCACCAGTCTCTTACGCTTGATATGCGTCACGACACGTTCGCGCGCGAATTGGCCGATTGCCGGACCTTCTGCCGCCTGTCCGATGTCACCGCCATGCAGGCTCATAACCGCGCGCTGGGTGGCTCGCTCGACAACGCGCTGGTGGTGGATGGCCCCGCCTATGTCAATCCCGAAGGGCCGCGTCGCCCCGACGAATGCGTGCGCCACAAGATGCTGGATGCGGTTGGCGATCTGGCGCTGGCCGGTGCGCCGATTCTGGGGGCCTATCACGGTCACCGCGCCGGACATGCCCTGACCAACACCCTGTTGCGCACCTTGTTCGAGACCCCCGGTGCGGCGGTGCTCAGGCCGATGGATGCGCGGGTTCATGCCTATTTCAACCGGACTGAAAACACGGATTCCGGCCTTCTTCGCGTTGGCTGACCTTTGAATCAAAGTTAACCGTTTTTCCCCGCGAAATTCTGTGATAGCAACGCAGGGACGTTATTAATATATTGAGGGTCAAGATGGTTCAGTTCCGGTGGGTCAAGCAGTTTTCGGTGCTTGCGTTGGTTGGTTTTCTGGCGGCTTGTGGCGGCAAGGGAGCCTTTCAGAACTCGACCGTTCCCGACGATACTTCGGCGGCGCAAATCCTTGGTTTGGCGCAGGAACAGGTGGACCGGCACCGGTATCGCACCGCTGGCAACCTGTATCTTGAGGTCGAGCGCCTGCACCCTTATACCCCCGAAGCCGAGTTCGCGATGATTCAGGCTGCCAAGGCGTTTCATGATGGCAAGTTGCTGCTTGAAAGCCGCGCCGCCGCGAATCGCTATATCGATTTTTATCCGCGCAGCGAACATACGGCGCTGGCGCATTATCTGGTGGCGCTGTCCTATTACGACCAGATCGTCGATATCCAGCGCGACCAGCAAAACACCTTTCACGCGCTTCAGGCCCTGCGCATCTTGATCGAGCAATTCCCCGACAGCCCCTATGCTGAACTGGCGCTGCCTAAATTCACCACGGCGCTGAACCAACTTGCCGGCAAGGAAATGGATATCGGGCGCTATTACCTGAAACGGCACCAGTATTCGGCGGCGATTGGCCGGTTTGACGCGGTGGTCAATGATTACGGCGACACGCCGCACCTGCCCGAGGCCATGCACCGGCTGGTAGAGGCATACCTTTCGCTTGGCCTTGATGCCGAGGCCTCGCGCATGGCGGCGCAACTGGCCGAGCGTTTTCCCGATTCGCAATGGGCGGCGGCCAGCGCGGCGCTGATCAGCACCGGACGGCAGCCGGATGCGGGTGGCGGTCTGTTTGGTCAGGCCTTCCGTCGGAACTAGCATGCTGGCCCATCTGTCGATTCGCGATGTGGTGTTGATCAGGCGAGTTGACCTTGAATTTACCAATGGTTTGAATGTGTTAACCGGCGAAACCGGTGCGGGCAAGTCGATCTTGCTCGATGCGCTCGGGTTTGTGCTGGGGCGGCGCGGGCGGGCCGAACTGCTGCGCACGGGTGCCAAAATGGGCGAGGTAACGGCGGTGTTCAACCTTGCGCCCGACCACCCCGCCCGCGCGGTGCTGGAAGGGGCGGGGATGCCGGTCGAGGATGATTTGATCCTGCGCCGCGTCAACACGCCGGACGGTAAAAAGCGCGCTTATGTGAATGACCGCCTATGCTCGACCGAGGTGCTGCGGCAACTGGCCGACACTTTGGTAGAGATCCACGGCCAGCACGACGACCGCGGCCTGCTGGACCCGAAGGGCCATCGCGCCTTGCTCGATGCTTTTGCCGGAACCGAAGCGTTGCTGGCGCAAACCGGTGGCGCGTGGCGCAAGGTGGCGGCGGCGCGGCGCGAACTGTTGAGCGCGCAGGAAAAGCTGGCGCTGGCCGCACAGGACGCCGACTTTTTGCGCCACGCGCTGGCTGAACTGGACGAGATGTCGTCCGAAGCGGGCGAAGATGACGCGCTGGACCGGCAACGCCGGTTGATGCAATCCGCCGAGCGGATTCGCGGGGATATCGCCAAGGCCGCGCAGGTGCTGGCCATGGACGGGGCCGAAGGCGCGATGCTGGATGCGTTGCGCTGGTTGCAGGATGCCGACGCGGCTGCGCAAGGGCAGTTGGGCAGCGCCATTGATGCGCTGGGGCGGGCCATGGTGGAACTGGCCGAGGCGCAAAGCGACGTGGAAACCGTGCTGGAGGGGCTCGATTTCAACCCGTTCGAGTTGGAGACCGTCGAAGAACGCCTGTTCGCATTGCGGGCGCTGGCGCGCAAGCACAATGTGCAGCCCAACGAATTGCCCGCGTTGCGGGAATCCTTGCGCGCACAACTGGACGAGATTGATCAGGGCGATTCGCATCTGGCGGCGCTGCGCGAAGAATTGGCACGTGTGCAGGGCAGATATGATGATCTGGCCGACAAGCTGTCGCGAAAACGCCACAAAGCGGCGGCGCGGCTTGACCGGGCCATGCAGGCCGAGCTGGCGCCGCTCAAGATGGAACGCGCGGTTTTTGTGACCGAACTGAGCGCGGAACCCGCCGGTGCCGAAGGGGTGGACGCGGTGATGTTCAGCGTGGCCACCAACCCCGGTGCGCCGGCCGGACCGATCAACAAGATTGCTTCGGGCGGGGAATTGTCGCGGTTTCTGCTGGCGCTCAAGGTTTGCCTGACTACCCGCGCCAGCGGCCTGACGTTGATCTTTGACGAGATTGATCGCGGTGTTGGCGGGGCCACGGCCGATGCGGTGGGGCGGCGGCTTCAGGCGGTGGCAGGGGAAACGCAGGTGCTGGTCGTGACGCATTCGCCACAGGTGGCCGCACTGGGTGCG
>JALXER010000030.1 GCA_027069385.1 Paracoccaceae bacterium | reverse complement strand
GCACAAACACATCATTGCCACGGTCCCGCAGCGGCGGCAGGGTTATTTCGGCTACGTTCAGCCGGTAATAGAGGTCGGGGCGCAAGCTTTCGGCCGCCTGGCTCGCGTCGGGGGCGGTTGCAATCAGGCGCGGCAGCTTGTCGGTATGGATCAGGTCCACTAGCCGCATTTGCAGCGGCGGGGCCAGTTCACCTATCCCGTCCAGAAACAACGTGCCCTGCGAAACGCCGTCACCTTGCTCAAGTATTTTGCGGTCAAAGTTCTCGGGCGTCAGTTCCGCGCAACTGAGCGGCGCAAATTCGCCCTTTGCGCCCGACTGGTCGTGCAGACAGCGTGCCGCCAGCTCTTTTCCGGTGCCGCTTTCGCCATAGATCAGCAGGTTTACCGCCAGCGGGGCCACGTTCAGAATCTCGCTCCGGCAGGTGCGCATCACCTTGGATCGCCCCAGCAGCCGCGCCCGAATATCGCCACCCCGCGCCATGCGGGTGCGCAGGCGGCGGTTTTCCAGTTGCAACTGGCGCAGCTTCAGGGCGCGCCGCAAAACCGAGATCAGGAATTCCGGCGCGGCGGGCTTTTCCACATAGTCAAAGGCACCGCCTTTCATCGCCGCGATTGCCGAAGCAATATCCCCGTGGCCGGTAATCATGATCACCGGAATCTCGGTGCTAAGCGCACGCACGGCCTTAAGCAGATCAAACCCCGTCATCTCGGGCATGCGGATATCGGTTAATATGACGCCACCCCATTCGGGGTCCAGTTCCTCCAACATGTCGGCGGCGCTGGAAAAGGCCTTGGCCGGAATGCCCTCCATGGCAAAGGTTTCCATCATGGCTTCGCGCAGGTCTGCGTCATCATCCACCAAATACACAACGGTATCTTTCATGCGTTACCCCCTTCAACCAATGTAAAAATCGCGCGAATCCCCGGGCCGCGGCGCGGGATCAGGCGCAAATCACCGCCCATATCCCTGGCAATATTGTAAGAGATCGAAAGCCCCAGCCCCAGCCCTTCGCCAATGTCCTTGGTGGTCACGAACGGATCAATCGCCTTGTCGGGTGTCAGGCCTTTCAGGCCGGTGCCCGTATCGGAAATTTCCAGTTCCACAACCCCGTCTTTGCTGGCAACGGATACCTCTATCTGCCCCGCCTTGCCGGTCAGGATAATGGCATCCACCGCGTTGCTCAGCAGGTTCACCAGTACCTGCTCGATCAAAAGCTGGTCGCCCAGCACCCGGGTTTTCCCGCATTGATCGGCAATGGTCAGCGATATGCCCGGCTGATCGATTTTACCGCGCAGAATCGCCACGGCATTGTTCAGCAGCAGCCCCAGATTCAGGCTTTCCCGTTTATACTCGGCGCGCCGTGCAAAGCGTTTCAGGTGCTTGATGGTGTTGGCCATGCGCTGCACCAGACCATTGATCCGCTCTATCTGTCGGGATACGTTTTCGGCGTTGCCGGAGTCAACGGCAGCGACCAGCAAATGGATCCGCTGCTGGATCGCGGCCAGGGGCTGGTTCAGCTCGTGCGAGACACCCGCCGAAAGGTTGCCAAGCGCGGCCATCTTGCCCGCCTGCACCAGTTCTGCCTGCGTTTGCTGAAGCTTGTCCATCGCCCGTTCGCGCGCTTCAACCGAGCGCTGGAACGCCCGCACCGCCGCCCCCATGCGCCCGATTTCGTCTTTGCCCTCTTTGGGCAGGTTTTCGGGTGGTTCGCCGCGCGCCACCGCGCGCATGGCATCGGTGATCCTGTGCAGCGGGGCGATCACGCCACCGCGGATATAGCCAAACAATACCACCGCTCCGGCCAGTCCGGAAACCACGGTCAGCCCCAGCAGCCAGACCATCGCCAGTTCGGACCGGTCCGCCGAACGCCGCGTCGCCCGGGCCACCGAATCCCGCTGTGCGCGGCCCAGATCGGTCAGGTTGATCTGAAGCCGGGCAAATTGCTGTTGCAACCGTTCCAGATTTGCCAAAAGCGCCGCCTGATTGGTCAGCCACGCACGCCGCTGTGCCAGAATCCCCTGCTCGCTATTGGCAAGATCATTCAGCAGGGCCGTTGATTGCTTAAGGGTTAAATATTCTATATTATCAGGCAGTTCCGCCAGATAAGCGTTAAGCTGAGACAGGGAATCCGCCGTCAGGTTCACATATTGCAGCAACTGGTTTGTCGATGTCGCCACGGTACCCTGAAGCATCAGGGTGGTGGCGGTCGAGGCCTCTATGCCGATCCTTAGAATCAGGTCGCGCGCGGTGCGCTCCTGCACGATCTGCTGGGCGACTCTGGTGCGAAAGGCCAAATCGGCGCTGCGGGTCAGGCTTTCGGTTGCCACTTCGATATTGAACGAAAAATCGTTGAGCAACGGATCGACTTCGTCCTGAATATCGACGTTGAGCCAGCGCAGTTGCTCGACCCGCGCCTCGGCCTGTTTTTGCAACTCGTTCTGTTCTTCCAGACCGGTCAGAATGGAGGTCAGCCGCGCCTTGATCGCGGTGCCCAAGGCGGCGCTTTCCGGCCCTGCCGCCGCCAGAAACGGGTTTTGCAGCACCCGCCCCAAACGGTCGGTCGATACATTGAGCCGCGCGCGCAGGTTGGTGCTCTGGGACGGGTCGGCGCTGACAATCGCGGTGGCA
>JALXER010000029.1 GCA_027069385.1 Paracoccaceae bacterium | reverse complement strand
GGGTCCGGCCGGTCGAGCACGCTAAGCGGCATTACCTCGAATCCGGTTACCCGACGGCTGGCCCCGTCCCAGACCGGCCGGACCCCCATCAGGGCCAGCATCTGCGCCAGATCATCGCCACCGGTGCGCATATTGGCGGTGCCCCATGCGGTCAGCACCAAGGATCGCGGCCAGTCGCCTTCTTCTTGCAAGTGCCGCTCGATCAGCGCATTGGCGGATTTCCAGCCCAGCGTCCAGGCAGCCTGTGTCGGCAGGGTGCGGCTGTCGATACTGTAGAAATTGCGACCGGTTGGTAACACATCCAGACGGCCCCTTGTGGGCGCGCCCGAAGGGCCGGGCGCGACGAACCGTCCTGAAAGGGCGGTGAGGAGCGCCCGATGCTCGGCGGGTCCACAGGCATCGACGGCAGGGCCTACGCGGGTTTCGATTTCCGACAGCACCGCTTGCGTGGCAACCCATTCCGGCGCGCATTCCCTGCCCGCGACCAGCCCGGCGGCCAGTGCCTCCAGACGCTCAACCGTATCGCCGGTGATGCGCCACACCGCATCCGAGCGCAGCACGGCCGGTTTCGGGCCGGTCCACGGCGCGCCCATCTCGCAATCGAGCGGGTCAAAGCCAAGGTCCAGATCATCGGCCAGTGCGCGGATCAGCGAGGCATCGCCCCCCTTGCCCGCCCCGCGCGGCACCCGAGTCAGCGCCACGATCAGGTCATCGCGCAACCGGCCCGCGGGCGACTGGCCAAAGATATGCAGCCCGTCGCGAATCTGGCTCTCTTTCAACTCGCACAGGTAATTGTCGATGCTGGTCAGCTGGCTGGCCTCGTCCCCGTTCCAGTCCACCCCCGCATCCTCGTCCAGACGGGTTGCGCGGGTCAGGGCCAGAATTTCGGTGCGCAGGTATGCCAACCGGCGCGGATCGACGCCCGCGGCTTCGTAATATTCGTCAACCAGTCCTTCCAGATCCTTGAGCGGCCCATAGGTCTCGGCGCGGGTCAGGGGCGGGGTCAGGTGGTCGATAATCACCGCCTGCGCGCGGCGCTTGGCCTGCGTGCCCTCGCCCGGGTCATTGACGATGAACGGATAGAAATGCGGGGTCGGGCCAAGGGCCACTTCGGGAAAGCACTCGGCCCCCAGCGCCAGCGCCTTGCCCGGCAGCCATTCCAGATTGCCATGCTTGCCCATATGCACAATGGCATGGGTGCGAAACTGGTGGCGCAGCCAGAAATAGAAGGCCAGATAATTGTGTGGCGGCACCAGATCGGGCGAATGGTAGCTGTCGGTCGGGTCGATATTATAGCCCCGCGCCGGTTGCACCCCAACCACCACATTGCCGAATTGCAGGATCGACAGGGCGAACGCGCCGCAATCCACCGCACCGGGGCGGTAGAACGGATCCGATTCCGGCGGGCCCCAGCGCGCTTCGATCCGGGCGCGCACCGAGGCGGGCAGTTGCCCGTAATCGATCTGGTAATCGGCCATGGACAGGCGCTCGCCCCCGCTGCGCGCCGCGCGATCGGTCAGCCAGTTGGTCGGGCCGGCAAGGATCTGCGCCATCAGCGCGGCAGAATCATCGGGCAGGTTACGGGTACGATAGCCCGCATCGCGCATCGCCTCCAGCAAGGTCACTGTGGCGGCGGGGGTGTCCAGCCCGACGCCGTTGGCCAGCCGCCCGTCCTTGTTGGGATAGTTGGCCAGCACCAGCGCCACCTTGCGTTGATCGGCCGGCGTTGCACCCAGCCGCGCCCAGTTGGCCGCCAGTTGCGCCACAAACGTAATGCGCTCTCCATGGGCGCGATAGGCGCTGATCAGGCATTGGGTTGCCGTGTCGAAATAGGCCTCTCCTTTGAAACTGACGGCGCGGGACAGGATGCGCCCGTCGATCTCGGGCAGGGAAACATTCATGGCGATGTCGCGGGCCGACAGGCCATTGGTGCCGGATTCCCATGCCGCCTCGGTGCCTGCCGCAAACACGATCTGGAATACCGGCACCCCCGGCGCGTCCAGCGGGGTAGAGGGGTTTAGCTCGCCCCCCGCCTGCGGGCTGGATACGGCAAAACTGGTGCCGTTCAGCACAATGGCAGGCGGTGCCTGCGCAAAAACCTGCGCCAGCGTGGCCGCACTTAGCGCGTCTTTCAGCGATGCCACATAAACCGGTAGCGGGTTAAGGCCCTGCAAGCTCAGGGCGCGGATCAGCCGGTTGACCGGATGCAGCCCAGCGCCCTGCACCAGCGCGCGATAAAACACCAGCGCCACCACCGGCTGGCCCTCTTTCCACAGGGATTCACGCAGGGTCTCCAGACTGGCGGCCTCTTGCCCGGGCACATAAATTCCGGCGCGCAGCAGAGTTCGGGCGGGGGCAGGGCGCGGAGTGTTGTCGAGCATCGCACGGGTGTAGCGCAGGAAATTGGCAGCGTTCTCCGGCCCGCCCTCGACCAGATAGGACCAGAGCGCATGGTAGTCGGTGTCGGGCACGGTGCTGGCATTGCGCAACTCGGCATCGGGCTTGTCATCACCGGGTAACAGCACCAGCGGGACTCCGGCGGCACGCAACCGGATGGCGAACTGTTCGACCCCGTATGGCCAATAGGCCCGCCCGCCCAGCAGGCGGATGATCACAAGGCGGGATTTGGTGGCGGTATCGTCAAGGTATTTGTC
>JALXER010000028.1 GCA_027069385.1 Paracoccaceae bacterium | reverse complement strand
ATATGTATACGGTGGGCATGTCCACCACGCAGCAAAGCTATTTCATGCTCGCAACCATGGTGATCGCGGTGCCCACCGGTATCAAGGTGTTCAGCTGGATTGCCACCATGTGGGGCGGCTCGATCGAGTTCAAAACCCCGATGCTCTGGGCGCTCGGCTTTCTGTTCCTGTTTACTGTGGGCGGTGTTACCGGTCTGGTGCTGTCGCAGGCGCCGCTGGACCGGGCCTATCACGACACCTATTACGTCGTGGCGCACTTCCACTATGTGATGAGCCTTGGCGCGGTGTTCTGCATCTTTGCCGGCATCTATTACTGGTTTGCCAAAATGTCTGGGCGGCAATATCCTGAATGGGCTGGCAAGCTGCACTTTTTTATGATGTTCATCGGGGCGAACCTGACCTTCTTCCCGCAACATTTCCTTGGTCGTAACGGCATGCCGCGGCGCTATCTGGACTACCCCGAGGCCTTTGCCCAGTGGAACTATTTGTCCTCGATCGGTGCATTCATCTCTTTTGCCTCGTTCATCTTTTTCATCGGCATTGTGATCTACACCCTGCGCTTTGGTAAAAAGGTAGAGGAAAAAGCCTATTGGGGCGAACATGCGGACACGCTGGAATGGACCCTGTCCAACCCGCCGCCCGAACACACGTTCGAAACCCTGCCCACCCCGGATATGTGGGACAAGAGCCATCACTAGGCAAAGCGAAAATCGGGCCGGGGTAAATGCTCCGGCCCTTTGCGATTCTAGCCCGGTTTGTCGCGCCGATCCGCCGCAATGGGCGATCACCCTGTGGCCGAACCGGTCGCTCGGGCGGCGCGGGTTTCGCAATACGCTGATCTTTGCCGCGCTCGGGTTTGCCCTGCCAACCCTGCCGTTGCTGTTTACACCGATCGGCTATGTCATGCTGTTTTTCGTGGTGCCGGTGTTTCTGGCGCTGTGGCTGTTCATCCACCTGAACAACCGTGCCGGCCGCCTGACCGAAACCCTGCGCGTATGGCCCAACCAGATCGCGGTGGAGCGCCACGAGTTGAACGGCGAGATCAAGCGCTGGCAAACCAACCCCTACTGGATGCGCATGAACATCCTGCCCGAAGGCGGCCCGGTCGACAATTACCTGACCCTGAAAGGCGCTGATCGCGAAATTGAACTCGGCGCGTTCCTAAGCCCGGATGAACGCATCGCCCTGCATAACGACATCTCAGCCGCCATTCGCGATCTCGGCCAACACTACGCTTAATCCCAAGCCCCCAAGACGGCGGTCGCCTTTGAAGCAAGCTTCAAAGGCGGTTGCGACACCATGGCCTCACTGCGTTCGGTTCTGGAGCCACACCAAGGGCAGCACCTGAATATGCGGGCGTTGCGCCGTATAAGGGTTTTTGCCATTCTGGCAAAAGGGATGCCGCCAAGCACCCCAGAGGGGTACGCGCATTCATGCGCGAGGGGGCTGTGGCCCCCCTGCCCGCCGAACGAAGTGAGGCCATGGTGTCGCAACGCGTTTTGAAACTTGTTTCAAAACGCACCTGTTTCTCCACGAACCACACGCATATCCGCAACTCGAGTCTTTCCACATTGCTAAACTTGAGGTATGCCGAATGAATGATCTATCCGACGGCACAAGACTGGCAAAACGCCCCGCACAAACGCATCGCTCTGTTTGGCATGTCCGGGCTTGGTAAAACCTACCTGTCCGACATGCTTCGCCGCACCGGCAACTGGTTTCATTATTCCATCGATTACCGCATCGGCACGCGCTATATGGGCGAACACATCGTCAACAATATCAAACGTGAGGCGATGAAATCGCCGTTGCTGCGTGAATTGCTGCGTTCCGACTCCATCGCTATCAAATCGCGCATCGGCTTTGAAAACCTGACGCCGCTATCCAGCTATCTGGGCAAACCGGGCAATCCGGATCTCGGCGGCATTGCTTTTGACGAATACCTTATTCGCCAACGCCAGCACCGCGATGCCGAAATCGCCGCCACCATCGATTCCGCCCGTTTTGCCCGCAACGCGGACGAAATCTATGGCTACGACCACTTTATCGCCGACACCAGCGGTTCGATCTGCGAGGTCGTTGACCCAGCCAACCCCGACGATCCGGTCCTTACCAGCCTGTCGCAAACCGCGCTACCAGTATGGATTAAAGGCGCGGACAGCCACACCGATACACTATTGGAACGCTTCAGAGCCGCCCCCAAACCGATGTACTATAACGAGGCCTTTCTGCAAAAAACGTGGAATGCCTATCTGGCGCAAAACAATCTGAACCCTGAACAGGTTGATCCGGATGCTTTTGCGATCCAGGGCTACGCCTCATTGCTCGAACACCGATTGCCGCTTTATGCGGCCATGGCGCGTAACTGGGGGGTAACGGTTGAAGCCGATCAGGTGACACAGGTTCGCGATGCGCAGGATTTCACGGGGCTGATCACCGATGCAATCGGCTCGACGGCAGGCTGACACCGGCCTGATTCTTCCTATTACAGGTCGCCCCTTGTTCTATGGCCACCAGAGAGCGGCAGGCGAATGCCCCCTATCTGTGCCGTCCAATATCTCTATTTTCCTATATGTATTCTCAGGGGGGGAACTATACCAGATCCCGAGAAGGCGGCCCCCCCGCGCCGAGCCGAAGGCGAGGCGCCCGGCCCAACGGGAAGAGGCTTTTTCGCTTGCGAAAAACGCCGATGACGGGCGGGAGAGCCCCGGCGCGCCTTAGCCGCTACGCGCATCGGCGGCTTTTTGGCGTATCACGCAGCCCTCGGCGTGGTCATTGATCAGGCCCATCGCCTGCATAAAGGCAAACATCGTGGTTGGCCCGACGAATTTCCAGCCGCGTTTCTTGAGTGCCTTGGCCAGCGCCACCGATTCGGCGCAGGTGGTCAGGCTGTGCGGCTCGCCAAGGCTGGCGGGGTCGGGTTCAAAGCGCCAGAAGAACGTGGCCAGACTGCCCGCTTCGGCCACCAGTTCCTGCGCCCGCGCCGCATTGTTGATCACCGCCGCGATCTTGCCACGATGGCGCACAATCCCTTTGTCGCCCAACAGCCGCGCCACGTCCGTTTCATCAAACTTGGCCACCTTGTCAAAATCGAACCCCGCAAAGGCGGCCCGAAAATTCTCGCGTTTGTCCAGAATGGTGCGCCAGCTTAGCCCGGACTGAAAGGACTCCAGACATATCTTTTCGAACAGCCGCCGGTCGTCATGCACCGGATAGCCCCATTCGGTATCATGATAGGCCACAAACCCCGGCGCGCCACCCGCCCAAGCACAACGCGGTTGCCCGTCATCTCCGATATACAGCTTACCCATTGGCCCCGCCCATTATTCTTGCGCTTTCAACTTGGCGACATCCTCGGGCGTGCCGACATTTTTCACCGCGATGCCGCGATCAATCCGCCGCACCATACCGCTAAGCGCTTTGCCTGCGCCGACCTCTATGGTTTCGGTGACCCCTTTCGCCGCCATAAACAGCACCGATTCACGCCAGCGCACCGAGCCGGTAACCTGATCGACCAGCAGATTGCGGATCATCATTGGCGTATGGATATCGTTGGCCGAGACATTGGCCACCAGCGGCACTTTGGGCGCGATGATATCCACGCTTCCCAGTGCTTCGGCCATGGCCTCGGCGGCGGGTTGCATCAGCGAGCAGTGAAACGGAGCGCTGACCGGCAGCATCACCGCGCGCTTGGCGCCGGCTTCCTTGGCCAGCACGGTTGCCCGCTCTACCGCGGCCTTGTTGCCCGAAATCACCACCTGCCCCGGGTCGTTGTCATTGGCGGCGGTACATACCTCACCCTTGGCGGCCTGTTCGGCCACCGCCTGAACCGCCTCGAAATCCAGCCCCAGAATCGCCGCCATGGCCCCGACACCGACCGGCGTTGCCTCTTGCATGGCTTTGCCACGAATGCGCAGCAACCGCGCGGTATCGGCAAGGCTGATCGACCCCGCCGCACAAAGCGCCGAGTATTCACCCAGACTGTGCCCGGCCACATAGGCCGCATCCTCAACCGTAATCCCTTCGGCATTCAGCGCTGCCATCGCCGCCAGCGAGGTCGCCATCAGCGCCGGTTGCGCATTCGCGGTCAGGGTCAGCTCGGCAATATCGCCTTCCCAGATCAGCGCCGACAGGTTTTCGCCCAAAGCCTCGTCCACCGCGTCAAACACCGCTTTGGCCGCCGGATAGGCCTCGGCCAGCGCCTTGCCCATGCCGATGCTTTGCGCGCCCTGTCCCGGAAAAATGAATGCTTTTGTCATGGTTCACCCCATCTGTTACGTTGCCTTTGGTGTATCGTGTTGGCCCACGGCCTGCAAGGTCACGAAGTTGTTAAGCGCCAACCGCCCCGCCTTGCATTAGGGTTGTGTAAAACATTATCGAGCCCCCATGCCCCTGACCAACACCGCCACCACCTATGGCAGCATCGCCAAAACCCTGCACTGGCTGACCGCCGGAGGGGTGATCTTTCTGCTCGGGCTGGGGGTCTATATGCGTCGCCTGCCCCGTGACAGCGCCGAGGACATCGCCACGGTGGTGCAGTTTTACAGCCTGCACAAGACCCTTGGCATGGCGGTGCTGGGCGTGGCGCTGTTGCGGGTGATCTGGCGGCTGGTCGGGCCAAGGCCGCAGCCTTTGGCCGCGCACAGCTTGCCCGAGCATTTCGCCGCGCATCTGGTGCATTGGCTGCTATATATCGGCATTCTGGCCATGCCGCTTAGCGGGTGGCTGCGCCACGCCGCCACCACCGGCTTTGCCCCGATCCACTGGCCTTTTGGTCAGGACCTGCCGTTCATTCCCAAATCGGAGGCACTGGCCTCTCTGTTTTCCACCCTGCACTGGTTGCTGGCCCTGCTGGTCGGCCTGTCGGTGCTGGCCCATGTGGGCGGCGCGGTGAAACACATTGTGATAGATCGCGACCGGACCTTGCAGCGCATGCTGCCCTTTACCCGCGCGGAACCGCTTGAAACCGTGGCGCACCGCTCGGCATTTCCGGCGTTTCTGGCCATTGCGGCCTTTGGCATGGCGGGGCTGGCGGCGGTAATCTGGCCGCGTAATGCGCCACCCGCGACAGCGCAAACGCTTGTCGCGCCTGCCTCGCAATGGACGGTCGAAGACGGTTCTACCCTGTCAATCAGTATTCAGCAATTCGGTGCCACCGTCACCGGTCAATTCGACAACTGGGTTGCGGATATCCGCTTTGACCCCGAAAATCCGGCCGAGGCGCAAATCAACGTGACAATCGCCATGGACAGCCTGACGCTCGGCTCGGTCAGCGACACGGCGCGCGGGCCGGATTATCTGGATGTGACCGGCTTTGCCAGCGCCTCGTGGGTGGCCAACGGGGTTCAGGCGCTGGGTGACGGGCATTATCGCGCCGATGGCACCCTGACCCTGCGCGGCATGGCAGCACCGGTGCCACTGGAATTCGATCTGGAAATCGAGGCAGACCACGCGACCATGCAGGGCAGCACCGTGGTGAACCGGCTGGATTTCGGGGTGGGCGCGGTGCCGATGCCCGATGATTCCTCGCTGGGTTTCGAGGTGCGGATCGACGTATCGCTTGGTGCCCAGCGTTAGCGGCACCGTTGGGGGTTTCGCATCGCGCCACGGCGTGGCAAAACGGGGCATGACCTTCGATTCTTCTCTGTGGCAGCTTTCCAGCCCGACCCCGCCGGCGCGGGCCAGCCTTGCCGGATCGGCCCGAACCGAAGTGGCGATTGTCGGGGGCGGGTTTACCGGCCTGAGCGCGGCGCTGCATCTGGCGCAGGCGGGCAAAAAGGTAACCCTGCTAGAGGCACGCCATATCGGTTTTGGCGGCTCGGGGCGCAATAACGGGCAAGTCATCCCGACCCTTGCCGCGGCCGAACCCGACGGGCTGATCAAGCGCTATGGCGAGACCGGCGAGCGCTTTGTCGAGCTGGTCCGCGACAGTGCCAGCACCCTGTTCGATCTGGTGCGGGCGCATAATATCGACTGTGACGCGCAGCAAACCGGCTGGTTCCAGCCCACCCACTCACCCGCCTTTCTGCCCCTGACCGAACAGCGCGTGGCCGCGTGGTCGCGCGCGGGGGCTCCGGTGCAGTTGCTGGACCGGCAACAGGCAAGCGCGCTGCTCGGGTCTTCGCATTGGCATGGCGGGATGCTCAACCCCACCGGCGGGCATATCGACCCGCTGAAACTGGCGCGCGGGCTGGCCGATGTGGCGGCGGGGCTGGGCGTGCAGATATTCGAAAATTCGCCCGCCACCCGTATCAGTCGCGCCAAAGACGGCTGGCGGATCGATACGCCCGCCGGGTCGCTAAACGCCGATGCGCTGCTGCTGGCCAGCAACGCCTATACGCAAGGGGTCGCGCCGGTTATCCGTCGCTCTACCGTGGCGGTTACCGCGTGGCAACTGGCCACCCCGCCCCTAAGCACCGCCCAGCAGCAAACGGTTATTCCCGCCCGTCAGGCGGTTTCGGATACGCGCGGCGACCTGTGGTATTTTCGCTATACCGCCGATAACCGGCTGGTAACGGGCTGCTCGCTGATGCTCAAACCCTTTGCCGTGGCGCGGCTGCGCAAACGGGTTGCCAAGCGCCTGCAAACCGCCTTTGCACAACTGGGAGAGGTCTCTTTTGACTATATCTGGAATGGCAATGTGGGGATCTCGCGCGATTTCTATCCGCGCTTTCACCGGCTGGGGGATGCCTATTTTGCCTTTACCGGCTATAATGGCCGCGGAGTGGCGCTGGCTGTGGCGCTGGGGGCCGAAATGGCGGCGCTGCTGGACGGCGCACCGACCCGGATCCCGTTTAGCGACCCCGCAACCATTCCGCTGCACGGGCTGGTGCGCCATGTGGCGCGTGCCCGGCTGATAACCACCCGTTTGAACGACAGAAAGAGAGCCCCATGACCGCCATCCCGATGATCGAACAACGCCGGATAGAGGCCGAACTGGTCCGCGATTTTTATACGGTCCTGTGCAAATCCATGCCCAAAGGTGCGGCGCAGGAAATCATCCGCGAGGCCATCGCCTCTTCGGCGATCCGGCAGGGCAAAACCTATGCCGATGCCGTGGGCCACGAACCGACGCTGACGGATTTCGCCAGCCATTCGGGCGCATGGGATGCCAATAACGCGCTGGACCGCGAGGTGCTGCACGCCTCGCCCGAGCGGTTGGACTATAACATCACCCGCTGCGAATACGCGCGCATGTATCGCGACATGGGCCTGGCCGAAATCGGCCACCTGCTAAGCTGCAACCGCGACGCCGCCTTTTGCGAAGGGTATAGCAAGAACATGGAACTAACCCGCACCCAGACGATTATGGAAGGCGCACCGCATTGCGATTTTCGGTACCGGATGAACAGGTCGTAACGAACTCCGCCGGGCCTCCGGTCTCTTCGGGGAGCCGCAAGCGGCCCCCCTCATCAACCGGGCATGGGGTAAACCCCATGCGGGGGCGTTCACGCCCCCCTTGCCCGTAAACGGGCAATTCCCCCCTGAGTGTACTTATAAAAAAATGGAAGGTGTTGTCGCCTCACGCATGTGACGGGGGTACGGGGGCTGGCCCCCGGGGCCGACCGAAGGTCGGCCCGGCCCAAAGGGAAGCCTGTGTTTGGCTTGCCAAACGCGGGCTGGACTGCGGGAGCGCCGGTTCGGATTATTCGGCCTGCATGGCCTCGATCGAGATGTTCAGGGCGACTTCATCCCCGACAAAGGGCGCAAATTTACCCATATCGAAATCCGAGCGGGTCAATGTGGTGGTCGCGTTGAACCCCAGCCACGGTTTTTGTGCCATCGGGTGCATACCGGACTGGTTCATCACCGCATCCAGCACAACCGATTTGGTGATATCGTTGATGGTCAGATCTCCGGTAATCAGCGCGGTATTCTCGCCGGTCACTTCTATACCGGTGCTGACAAACGTAATTTCCGACGCCATATCGGCGGTAAAGAAATCGGCCGTCAGAAAATGCGCCGTGCGCGCGTCCCAACCGGTAATCAGCGATGCAGTCGGAATGGTAACCGAAACCGAGGATGCCGCCGGGTTGGCCTCGTCATAATCGATTTGCCCTTCAAAGCCCGAAAACATGCCATAGGTGGTCGAAAACCCCAGATGCGAGTAGGAAAACACCACCTGCGAGTGGCTGGAATCGAGCACATAGGCTTCACCGGCCATGCCCTGCCCCGAGATTCCTGCGGCCAGTACCGCGCCAAGTATTGCAACGTTTTTCATGTTATTCCCCTTTGGTTTGTTATGGCACCAGCATAGGGCGCGCGGCGGTCGGCCTCCAGTACCTTCGCATCACGATTGGGTTATGACGGGCAAGCGGGTTTTGCAAAATCCGGCAAAACCGGTATTGTTCACAAAACATTACAGGAGCCACCCCATGACCAACCTGCCCGATACTCCGTTCTGGAACGCCTATCAGGGGCGGTTTTCCGGCCTGCTGCAATGGAAAGATGTCGACGCGCTCTGGCAGGATCTGCCGGAAACGGGCGGGAAATGGTACGTCTTTGACACAAGCGAAAACGTTCCGGCTGAACCCGCCAATCCCGCTGCGTTCCAGGCAACGCTGCATGCTGCCGAACTACTGGTTAACTCGCGCCGCGACCGCTCCCATAGTGGTGCAATCTACATCGATAACCGGGAGAATCCGCAACTGGTCAAAATCTTTGATCCGGTCAATATGGGCACATCCTGTTCCTGCTCGACCGAGCCGATCTACCCGCGCTATATCCTTTCGCGGATCAAGCCCGACCCGATTCCGACACCGGCGCCCCCACCTCAAAAAGGCTTTCTGGCAAGGTTGCGCGGCTAAGGTGAAGACCCATAAACCACAGGCCCTCCCGCAGTCCAGCTATTGACTGGCTAAAGCCAGCCAACAGCTTCCCTTTGGGCCGGGC
>JALXER010000027.1 GCA_027069385.1 Paracoccaceae bacterium | reverse complement strand
AACGAAAACCCGAAACCCTACAAATGGGTCAAACCCGCCGACGAAATACTCGCTTCCGTGAAGCGGTTCTGCCAGCGAACGCAGCAAACATTATGCGGCGAACTTTAGATTCAGATGAATAGGCGCGTCCCGACCCTAACGTGGCGCTGGCATTTCGGCAGATTTTCGTTCTGACCAGGCGCAAGGGCGCAGGAATAGTGGTTGTTCGCCGGGAAAACCTTCCCCCGGAAGATTTTCTTTTCCGGCTCACTTCTCGCCCTTGCAACGCAGTCAGAGCGAAAATCCGCCAAACCCGAAGGGCGCGATCCTCGCTTCATCTCAATGGCTCGGGGCGCTTGCAAAGGGGGCCACCCTGTGCCGCGCGCCCCAAACCATTGATATATCGCGAGGATCGCGCTGGCGACGTGTGGTTTATAGGTCTATGCCCTAAAGACCTGTAAATCACATCTAAAGGGATTAATGGGCCCACGCCCCAAGGTGGCGGCGCGATTGTACTGGTCTCTGAATTCTCGCTTTTGAACGGTAAAAGAGTACCTTGTTCGGCAGTGCGTCATCGGCGATATGGATTCGGGGTAGCGGGTGGGATTACGGGGCGTCAAAGTATTGCGCCGGCAGCCCGTCCCAGATTTCGATGTCGTCGATCCACTGGAATTTGGGATTGGCGTCGCCGTATATCTGGGTCAGGATGATGAAATCGATCGGTTTGTGGTTGCGGGTGGTCGGGCCGCGATGGTCGCCGACAACCTGACCGTTGATGCGCCACAGCGCGCGCCCGTCGCTGCCGTCGGACCAATGCCAGTAGAACTCGGTCAGGAACCATTCGTTCTCGGGCACCGGAATGTCGGTATTGTCGATCTCCCAGATCGGATTTTGCGGGTCGGCATCGCCCTGCCAGTGCCAATAAGGGTTGCCCTGCTCGTCGGTATAGACAAAGGCAATCAGGCGAAACCCGCCTTGCCCGGCAGGCACGTCTTCGTCGGTATAACCGCGGGTTTTGTACTCAAAAATGGCGCGCCAGCTGTCGATGGCATGCAGGCTGCCCGCATCCATTTTCATCCAATAGCGCACATAAAGGTCCGAGCGGCCTTCGGTGATATTTAGAATTTCGTAAGGGCTTTGGGTATTTTCGAAGGCATAGCTTTGGGCGTTATAGAGCGCCCGTGTCTGGCCCCCGTCATGGCCGGTAACGGTCTGGATCTGGTTTTTCAGTGCACGATAGTTGTCGTGATCAATGATGTGCAGCGCGCTCTCGCTGGCGCCAAGCACGGTGATCGGCCAAGTGAAGCCGGTCTCGGAATCGGTGCCGATGATTGGTTCGTAATAGGATTCATCCTCAATGCGTGGACCAAAGCGCACGTTTCCTTCAAAGCCCGAGGAAAACAGCAGTCGTGCAGGGGCGCTTTCAACGGAATCGGAGCAGGCGGACAGCGCCAGAACGGCACCGGTCAGAACAGTCAGTATCGGGGTTTTCATGGGTATTCCTTTGATTTTACGCGTAAACTTAACCAAATTGGCAGCACCTGCAAGCTTGGCCTTCCCCCGTTGGCGGGCTTTTGCCGATTGGGGCCGAAAACGGGCCGCCCGTGCACCGACGGTAAATCGGCTTGAGGAAACAGCACGGTTCGGCTAGACCTGCGGCTGTCAACAACGAAAGCGCAGTATGGCCCCTCGAAAGCACAAGAAGCCCGAATGGGTGGTGGAAAAAGAACGCGCAAAGCGCGGGGATGCGCCCGATACCCTTTGGCTGTTTGGCCTGCACGCGGTGCGCGATGCGCTGCTGAACCCGAAACGCGAAAAGCTGGCACTGATGGTGACGCCCAATGCGGCGAACCGGCTGGAAGATGCGATTGCAACCTCGGGGATGGCGCCTGAAGTCGTCGATCCGCGCAAATTCCACCCGCCCATTGATGCGCAATCGGTGCATCAGGGCGCAGTGTTGCAGGTCAGGCCGCTTGACTGGGGGTCGGTGTCTGAACGTTGTGCGCCCGGCGATGATACGCCATTGCTGGTGTTGCTTGACCGGGTTACCGATCCGCATAATGTGGGCGCTATTTTACGCTCGGCCGAGGTGTTTGGCGCGCGTGCGGTGATCGCCCCGCATCGCCACTCGGCCCCTGAAACCGGTGCGCTGGCCAAAACCGCCAGCGGCGCGTTGGAGCGCCAACCCTATCTGCGTGTGCCCAATCTGGCCAAGTCGATGAATGCGCTGCGCGAGATGGGGTATTTTATTGTCGGTCTGGATGGCGAAGCCGAAATGAGCCTTGATCAGGCGGTTGCCGACTTGCCCCATGTGTCGCTGGCGCTGGCGCTTGGGGCCGAAGGGCCAGGCCTGCGCGAACTGACCCGCAAAACCTGCCACCGGCTTGCAAAGATCCCGTTTGCCGGTGAATTCGGGTCGCTTAACGTTTCCAATGCCGCAGCGGTATCGCTTTACGCCGCGACCCTGTGGAAAAACGCTTTCAAACCATAACCAGACGGGGGTACTCCCGCAGTCCAGCCTTGTGTTTGGCAAGCCAAACACAAGGCTTCCCTTTGGGCCGGGCCGACCTGCGGTCGGTGTGGGGGCGTTCCGCCCCCTCGCGACATTCGTCGCTCCCCCCTGAGAGTATTTATGAAAAATGGAAGTCTATTATCATCTTCTTTTCACAAATATCCTGGGGGTG
>JALXER010000026.1 GCA_027069385.1 Paracoccaceae bacterium | reverse complement strand
GCTGAAACACCGCGCCAAGCTCGACGACAACGCCGAGTTGATGACCTTTGCCGAAACGCTGGAAAAGGTGATTGTCGATACGGTCGAAAGCGGCTTTATGACCAAAGACCTTGCGCTGCTGGTCGGGCCTGAACAGAAATGGCTGACCACCGAAGGGTTCCTCGAAAAAATCGACGAGAACCTGCAAGCCGCTCTGGCCTAAACAGCTTCCCCCGCCTTTCCCCTTGGGGTCGGGCGGGGGCCTTGCCGACCGACATGACATCCCCGCGCCCTAGGCGCGGCCCGACCTTCCCCCATGTGCGGTCCCATGCTAGCGCAGCGACCCCGCCCGATGGCGAAGCCGAGGGCGCGGCCCAAACGGAAGGGGTGAAATGCTTTAGCATTTCTGCCCCTGCAGTGCGGGAGCCCACCGTCTATAGGGCGCGCCAGGCGATATCTTTGCGATAAAACCCGTCGGGCCAGTCTATTTTTCCCACATAGGCATAGGCGCGTTGCTGGGCCTGTTGCAGGGTTGCCCCCCTTGCGGTCACGCCCAGAACACGGCCGCCATTGGCGCGGACCTGTTCGCCGTCAACCCGCGTGCCCGCATGGAATATTTGCACCATCGGGTCCGCATCGGCGCAATCCAGCCCTTTGATCTCGCTACCTTTGGCATAGGACCCGGGATAGCCCTTGGCGGCCATGACCACGCAAACCGCATGATCATCGGCCCAGTTGACCTGCGCTTTGTCCAACTCGCCCCGCGCGGTGGCCAGCAGCAAATCGAGCATCTGCCCGCCAAGGCGCATACACAGGACCTGACATTCCGGATCCCCGAAGCGCACATTGTATTCCACCAGCCGCGGCTGGCCGTGCTCTATCATGAACCCCGCATAAAGCACGCCGCGAAACGGGCTGCCGCGACCGGCCATTTCGGAAATCGTCGGGGCGATGATCTGATCCATGGCGCGTTTTGTTACCGCATCATCCATCACCGGCGCCGGGCTATAGGCCCCCATGCCGCCGGTATTGGGGCCTTTGTCGCCGTCATAGGCGCGTTTGTGGTCCTGCGCCGTGCCAATGGGCAGGATGTTCTGCCCGTCTGACAGCACGAAAAAGCTGGCCTCCTCGCCCTGCATGAATTCCTCTATCACCACTTCGGTGCCCGCATCGCCAAACGCGCCATCGAACATGTCGTCAATGGCTGCCTCTGCTTCGGGCAGGGTCATGGCGACCACAACGCCCTTGCCCGCCGCCAGCCCGTCGGCCTTGATCACAATCGGCGCACCTTGACCGCGCACATATTCCCGCGCCGCAGTGGCATCGGTAAAGCGTGCATAGGCAGCAGTCGGGGCAGCGCAGGCATCGCAGATTTCCTTGGTAAAGGCTTTGGACGCCTCCAGACGCGCGGCGTCTGCTGTCGGTCCAAAACACAGGATTCGCCCGCCGCGCAGGGCATCGGCAACCCCTGCGGCCAACGGCCTCTCGGGACCGATCACCACGAAATCCACCGCGTTTTCCTGTGCGAAAGCCAGCACCGCGGCGGGGTTTTCGATATCAAGCGGCGCACAGGTTGCCAGCGCCGCCATGCCCGCATTACCCGGCGCGCAGATCAGGCTGTCGCATTTGGGGTTCTGCGCAATCGCCCATGCCAGCGCATGTTCGCGCCCGCCGCTACCAAGGATAAGGATTTTCATGGTTCTGTTCCCTTGCTTGTCCGCTCGGCCCCGTTCTATGATCAGCCAAACGAGGTTGCAATGTCCGATTTACTTGATGATTCCGATCCGGGGGTAAACACGCCCGAATACAGCGTTTCCGAACTGTCGGGCGCGGTGAAACGCGCCATCGAGGGCGGCTTTGCCCATGTACGGGTACGCGGCGAGGTCGGGCGCACCATGCTGGCGCGCACCGGGCATCTGTATTTCGACCTCAAGGACGACCGCTCGGTCATTGCCTGCGTCAGTTGGAAGGGGCAGGTTGCCCGTTTTGCCCATCGCCCCGAAGAAGGCATGGAGGTGATCGCCACCGGTCGCATGACCACCTATGGCCCGCAATCCAAGTACCAGTTGAACGTCGAAAGCGTGGAACCCGCGGGTGAAGGCGCGTTGATGGCGATGCTGGAAAAACGCAAGAAAGCGCTGGCTGCCGAGGGGCTGTTCGATGCGGCGACCAAGCGGCCAATCCCCTATTTACCGCAGGTGATCGGGGTGGTGACCTCGCCCAATGGTGCGGTGATTCGCGATATCCTGCACCGGCTGCGCGACCGGTTTCCGCGCAAGGTGCTGGTTTGGCCGGTGGCCGTACAAGGTGAGGCTTGCGCCCCTGCCGTGGCCGCCGGTGTGCGCGGGTTCAACGCCCTGACTCCGGGCGGGGCCTTGCCGCGCCCCGACCTGCTTATCGTGGCACGCGGCGGTGGCTCGCTAGAGGATCTGTGGGGCTTTAATGACGAAGCCGTGGTGCGCGCCGTGGCGGAGAGCCGGATACCGGTGATATCGGCGGTCGGGCACGAAACCGACACCACCCTGATTGACCATGCCGCCGACCAACGCGCCCCGACCCCGAGCGCCGCTGCTGAACTGGCAGTGCCGGTGCGCGCCGAGTTGCTGGCCAATCTGGCCGCCTTCGAGGCCCGACGCCAAAGCGCCATGCAGCGCGGCTTGCAGGCCCGCCGGCAGCGCTGTCAGGATC
>JALXER010000025.1 GCA_027069385.1 Paracoccaceae bacterium | reverse complement strand
CAGGAACAGGTCAATGCGGGCGGTGCTGTGTGGCGGTTGCATGGCGCGCAGGTCGGCCAGATTCCGGTTGTCCATCGCGATGATCAGGTCGAAATCGTCAAAATCCTGTGCGGTGATCTTGCGGGAACGGATCGGTGACATATCATAGCCCCGCTTTGCGGCCTCGACACTGGCGCGGGCATCGGCCGCGTTGCCGTCGTGCCAGCCCGACGTGCCGGCGCTGTCGATATGCAGCCCGCGCCCCTTGGCCAGCGCGGTAAACACCGCTTCGGCAGTGGGAGAGCGGCAAATATTGCCAAGGCAGACAAACAGCACAGAACGGATCATGTGTGGCAGCCTAGCAGCCGCCACACTTGGTTGCAATTGCTAGGATCAGGACCCATTACTCGTGCCCTCGTCGGGTGTCCGTTCCAGATCAATCGGCACCTCGATGGTGATTTCGCCGGCCTGCTCGAAAACCAGCGTGATCGTCACGGTTTCGCCATGCACGAACGGCCCGTTCAGCCCCATCAGCATAACGTGCTTGCCACCGCGTTGCAGCGAGACGGTCTGCCCGGGTTCCAGCGCAAAGCCCTCCTCTACATGGACCATCTGCGCCACGCCGTCGGTGATAATATGGGTGTGCAGTTCCACCCGCTTTGCCGCATCGGAACGCGCATCGATCAGGCGGTCGGCCTCGGGGCCGGTGTTTTCGATCTGCATAAACGCCGCACCGGTCTTGGCATGGGGCGAGGCCGAACGGGCATAGGAATCGGATATCACGATTTCGGCAAAAGCAGGCAGGGAAGATAGGGCGATTACCGCCGCAGCGGCAAGGGATTTAAGGGTCATGTTTTGACCTCCTGTAGTAAAGTTGAAACGAGTATTCAGCCAGCTACAGAGGAGGGGCGCGCGCCAGTTGCGCAGGCAGAACCGGCGCTTGGGCGGGCAGGGGTGCAAGCGCCACAAATACCGCGCGTTGCGCCAGCGCTTTCGGGCGCATATCGGGCATCGGCAGGGCTTGCATCGCAATGGCAATGCAACATTCGTCGCAAACATGTATGGGGGGCAGTTCCTGACCGTTGGCCCCGATAATCGCGGTTCGCGTGCCGACTTCCGAGCAGATCAGCATGTTCTGCCCGCCCGCGCTAAGCGCCTTGGCATAGGCCGTAACACCGCCGGTCAACAGCAGCGCAAACGCAAACACAAATGCAATGATCGGGCGAAACAGCTTCATGGGGTTAGCATAACCACGCGCGGGCAGGGATTTATACGCGACAAAAGGAAACAGCCCCGCCGAAATCTCGACCGGGCTGCACATATCGGACGGGCCGGCCGGATCAGGCGGCGGCGTTTGCCTTGTTGATGTCTTTCTTGACCTTCAGCGCATTGGCCGACAGGTCCGCATCATTGGCCTTGGCCAGAAATGCGTCCAGACCGCCGCGGTGGTCAACGGTGCGCAATGCCGATGCTGCCACCCGGAATTTGAACGCCTTTTCAAGCGTTTCGGACATCAGGGTCACATCGATCAGGTTGGGCCGAAACACGCGGCGTGTACGGTTTTTGGCGTGGCTGACATTGTTGCCAGTCATCACGCCTTTGCCGGTTAGTTCACAACGACGAGACATGGATGTCTCCTTATAGCTAGGGGCGCGCGACATGCGCGCATGAATGAGAGAGCGCCTATCTACGGCGGAACCTGCCAGAGGTCAAGGGATTCGAACAAGGTATTTGGCGATTATCCCCACAAGAATGCAAAGATCAATCCTGTTCAAATCGCCACACGGGCGATAGACTGGCCAACAGCAACCAATTCAGGATCAACCCCGAACGTAAAGAGGACCAAGATGGCAACCATTCCATGCCCCGATTGTGGCCAACAGGTATCGGATCAGGCCCCCCAATGCCCCAATTGCGCGCGCCCGAAACCTGGCGGCGTTCCCGCTTCTCCGCCGCCCGCAAACAAAGACTCCTACGGCTGGGTTGGCGGGCTGATTGGCGGCGCAATTGTCTTGCTGGTCATCGGTTATTTTCGATACAAATCGGAGATGGACGATCTATACACCCAATGCCTGAACAACCCGCAACTGGACGCCGCAACCTGCAACTGTTTTGCCGAGCAGATCAAGAAAAAGGATTCGTTTTTGAATTACACCCCGATTCTGGGGCGGATAATCGAACCATCCGACGCCGAAGCCACAGCCATTATCGGTGCCGCCGCTGCTCAGTGCAATATCGTGTTCAACTGACCGCGCCAGGGGGTTTTGGGGTGATTGACCGGCTGTTCATCTCGCATCCGTGGTTCCACAGCATCGACTTTGGCAATGGCAGGGTCAGCCCGGGGCGGTTCGCGGCGGCGCGACCGCAGAATTACACCCTGTTTGGCACCCTGCGCTATCTGGAGCACACCCCCCTTAGCGGCATGGAATGCCTGGATATCGGCACCATGGACGGGCTGGCGGCGTTTTCGATGAAACAGGCGGGCGCGGCGCGGGTTGTTGCCAGCGACATGGCCCCGCGCGAAACCTTTCTGGCCGGGCGCGACGCGTTGGGGCTGGAGATCGACTATTACCCTGATCAAAGCCTTTACACCATGCCCGAAACCCTTGGGCGCAACCGGTTCGACATGGTGGTTTGCGCCGGTATCCTCTATCATCTGATGGAGCCGCTATCGGGGCTTTACGCCTGTCGCAACCTGATCAGGGATAACGGGCTTCTGGTGCTGGAAACCCAGTATCTGCGCCGCGAATCCGGTGCGCGCATCGCCTTTGAACCGGCTGGAAGCGGGCGCGGCACCTATCACCCGAACACCTTTTTCCGCCCCGGCATGCGGGCGCTGCGGGCCATGCTGGAGATCGCCGGTTTCGAGGTGCTGTCGAGCATCGCGGTCAACAGCCGCATCACCGTGCTGGCCCGCGCGGTTCGCCCCTCGGCCATGCACAGCACCAACCCGCGCGTCACCAAGGTGCTGCAAGAATTCCGCACCTATGCCAACTATCGCGAGGTCATCGACCACGCGGCGCTAGAGGCCCCGCAAGCCCGCTCGGCCATTGCCTGCGCCCTGCCTCACGGGCGGGATTACTGGATCGGCAGCAGCCGCTTTAGCACCCGCAACCCCTTGCAGCCGCCCCTTGCGGCCAGCAAAATGCAGCGTTTCACCCGCCAAAGAACCGAAGCGCTGGCCCGCATGCAAACCATGCTGGCCCGACGGCGCTGGCTGACCGACCTGTCGGCAACAAACCCGTTGTAATCGCGCTATTCTGTGGTAACTGAGAGCAATTGTTAAACATATTTGGAGCAAATCATGCGTGGAACCACAATCTTTTTTCATTGTCTCCGTCAGGTTCTCGGGAATGCCGCTATGGCCATGCGGATCAGCTGGTGGCTGGTGGTGGTGGTTGTCGCCGCATATGCCGGTATGCAGGCGCTTAGCGCCGACTGGGTGGCCTATATTCAGGAATCCGTCAATTCCGGTATATTTGAGGGATCGCCTCCGAGGGGCAATACCGGTGCCGTTCTGGCCTATGCGCTGGTTATCTCGATCATTATTATCTGGTCGTTTATCGTGGTCGCCATCGCCTGGCACCGCTATATCCTGCTGGAAGAAATGCCGACCGGGGTGGTCCCCTATCGCAAGGATTACCGCGTCGGGGGGTATTTGGGCAATACGTTGCTGATTGTCCTGCTTTCCATGCTGGCATCGATGGCGATCGGGGTTGTGGTAGGCATGCTGGTGATCCCGTTGGCAGGCGGGGCGGGCAGTGGCGCACTCTTTACGATCACCACCATTGTCGGGCTTATCATCGGGGTGATTATTTCGGTGATCTACCTGCGCCTGTCGCTGGTGTTACCGGCGGTTGCGCTCGACAAACGGCTGGGTCTGGGCGAGGCATGGTCGATCAGCCGCGGCTTTTCCATGGATATTGCCGTGCTGGCAGTCTGGACGGTGGCGCTGCAATTCGGCTTTAACCTGCTGATCGGCACGTTAGCGCGTATGGCCGTGCCCGATATCGGAATTATCCTGATCAGTCTGGCCTATCAGTGGTTTCACCTGATCCTGACCATCAGCATCCTGAGCACGCTTTACGGACATATCGTCGAAAAACGCGACGTGTTCTAGGCCGGTTATCCCAGCGACACCTGCAACGGCGCGGTGCTTTGGGTGTCAAACCGGATCCCTTTCAGGGTGATGCGGCGGGCAGGCAGGCAGCTATGGCGCTTGCGATACAGGGTCTTGTCGCCCTGCGTCACCGAGATATCACCCGACCAGGCCCGGGTCACATGCAGGTTCAGCGAAAACGCCCGCGCCTGTTCATCAGGGCGCAGCATGTTGGGGGTGGTCATCTTGATGCCGTTCCCGTGGCGGATCGGCAACGGTTCACCCTGCGGCGGGCCGGATTGCAGCAATTTGGCGATATATGCACCGGCAACCAGCGCTTCCTGATAGCATTGGTCGCCCATATCGGCGGGGTGGGTGGTGTTGCCTACCACCGAGTGGCGCGGGTCGGCCCCCAGCCAGTTCTGGTCAACCAGCGGGATGTGCGTATCGGGGCTAAGCGCCAGCCCGCTGCCGCGGGCAAGGTTGTTGTCACCGGTAAAGCAGCCGCTAAAGATCACCCCGTCACAGTCGATTTTCCGGCGGCCGGCGGGGCTGTCGATCTCGATATGGGTCAGGGTATCGCGTCCGGCAATATCCGTCACGCTGGCGCGATAGTGGATCGGCACCCCGAGCAGACGGGCAAACAGCGTGGCAGGGCGATAGGCGGTAACGCGGGCCGACGGCTCTATCATCGCGACGGGTTTGATACCGGCGTGGCGCAGGGTCCAGAGCGCCGAAAAGCTGACCAGTTCGGTGCCGATAATCATCGGTCGGGAAAACGGTTTCATCCCGCCGGTATAGATAAACTGTTGCAAGGCGCCGGTGGTCATAATGCCCATCGGGCGCAATCCGGTGACAAGGCGCGGATGGCGCGGGGTTTCGCGCGCGCCGGTGGCCAGCACGATATGGCGGGCACGCAGGGTTTGCGGGCCTTCGGGCGTGGCGATGCTCAGCCTATCGCCGTCCACGGCCGTTGCGGTAACGCCGGTGCGAAACTCGACCCCTTTGCAGCGCGCGCGCAGGCGGGCAATATAGGCCGGTCCCGTCATCGGGCGTTTGAAAACCAGCAGGCCAAAGCTGGGGTGGTGGGTGTGGCGCGGAATGCCGCCGATTTCGGTCTCGCGCTCCAACACCAGAATGTCGGACACACCGGCCCTGACCAGCGCGGCGGCCACGCCCAGACCCGCAGGGCCGGAACCGATGATGATGACGTCACGGGTGCTCATGTCTGATCCCCCCCGTCCAGTGGCCTGTCGAGCTTGCCTTTGGTCAGTTCGGCCACCCTGGCCGAGCAGTAAAACCCGTTGCAGCGCCCCATCATGACGCGGGTACGGCGGCGCAACCCGCCCAGACTGCGCGCCGGAACCTCGGCCGTCAGCGCCCGTTCCACATCGCCACGCGTCACGCTTTCGCAATGGCACAGGATTTCGGTGCCGTCGCCGGTCTGGCTGGCGCGGGGCAGGTGCTGGGCCAGATTGGGCATGGTCGGAAAGCCGGGCGCCACGGGCGGGCCAAAGCTGGTAAAATGCTCGGCACAAAGCTGTTCCACATAGGCGGCAATGCCCAGCGCCGCGGTCAATCCGGTAGAGCGGATGCCGTTAACCCCGATCCAGTTCTTGCCCGCCTCGGCCTTGATCTGGTAATCCTTGAACTGGGTGGCAGGGCGCAGGCCCGCATAGGTGGCGGTGACCGGATGGTCGGACAGGTCGGGCAGCATGGCGGTGCCGGTATCGATCAGGCCTTGCAGCATATCGTGGTCAACGGTGGCGTTTTCGCGGTCGTCCTGTTCCTCGGCCGTGGGGCCAAGCAGCAGATTGCCAAAGATGGTTTTGGTCAGCACAACGCCCTTGGTGGTCGGAGTCGGCACCGGCAGGATAATCGCGTTGATCAGGTCAGAGGCGCTTTTGTCATAGACCAGAAACTGGCCCTTGCGCGGGCGGATTTCAAAGGTGGGCGGCGTGCAGATGCCCTGCACAATATCGCCCTGCGCGCCCGAACAGTTGATCACGATCCGACCGTTGAATTCGCCCTGACCGGTGCGCAGCCGCCACATCTTTCCGTCAAATTCGCCCCCCGTAACCTCCGCATTGAAGCGGTATTGCGCGCCCGCTGCCACGGCCTGACGCAGATAGGCCAAGGGTGAGCTCCACGGATCAATCACAAATTCGCGCGGCACCGAAACGGCGGCAATGGCGCTGTCGGCCAGATGCGGCTCGGCGCGGCGCAGGGCGTCGCGTTCGACCAGTTGCACATCCCCAACACCGTTTTCATGCGCCTTGGCGATAATCCCGTCCAGCGCGGCGCGTTGTTCGTCATTCCACGCCACCACCAGCGCGCCGGTTTCCAGAACCGGCAGGTTCAGCGCCGCGTGCATCTCCAGATATTCGGCATAACCGGCCTGCATACAGGCGACCTCGGTACTGCCCGGGGGCGCATCGAAACCGGTGTGCAGAATGGCGCTGTTGGCCTTGCTGGCGCCGGACAGGATATCCTCGCCCCGCTCCAATAACAGCGCCTTGGCCCCGTTCAGGGCAAAGCGGCGCATCACGGCGCAACCAACCACGCCGCCCCCGATCACAATGACATCGAAATTCGGAACGGGTTTTTGTGGCATGGGCATATCCAGTTGCAGCGCGACGACAGAAGCGGCGGGTGACGCGATGACCCGTTCATAGCTTTGTAACGGATTGATGACAACCCGAACTTTGCCGGAATTCTACGGGGCCAGCATTTGCGCAAAAAAGCCGTCCGGCCCTGCGACCTCTTGCAGGGTGCCCGCGTCGATCTGCCAGAACCGGTTGGCCACCCGTCGTACAAAGGTCCGGTCATGGGAAACCAGCAAGGCGGTGGCGTCATGGGCGCGCAGCTCGGCCTCCAGCGCCTCTTGCCCGTCAATGTCCAGATGGTTTGTCGGTTCGTCCAGCAGATAGAGGTTCGGGTGTTCGAGGCGCAAAACCAGCATGGCAAGGCGCATTTTCTGGCCGCCCGACAGCGCGGTCAGACGGGCATTTTGCAGATCGACCGGAAATCCGGCACCGGCCAGCACCGTGCGGGCGCGCTGCTCGCCAATGTCGAACCGGTTGGTGATTTCGCCCAGCGCCGTACCTGCCATATCAAACTGCAAAAGCCCCTGATCGCTGTAACCCACAATTATCGAGGGCGTGGTGCGGACCCCGTCAACCGCGCCGCTGATCGCGCGCCGAACCAGCGTGACAAACCGCGATTTGCCGGTCCCGTTAGCCCCGAGCACCACGATCCGCTCGCCCCGGTTGATCCAGATTTTACCGGTGTTGAACAGCACCCGCCCGTCGGGTGTGGTGACATCCACATGATCAAACGCGATCAGCGCCTTGGCATGGGTGCCGCTATTGCCCAGCCTGATTTCTCCGGCAGAGTGGTCACGATGCGCGGGGCGGGCCTCGGCTTCCAGTTGCTCGGCACGTGCTGCAAGCTGCTTGGTCTTGACCAGCAACAGATCGGAGCCCGAGTTGATCCCGACATTTTTCAGCTTGGCCGCCTGTCGCCGCAATTGCGCGGCCTGTTTCATGTCATTGCCGAATTTGCGCGCATCGGCCTCGTCGGCCTGCGCAAGTGCAGCGCGCGCGGCGCTGTAGGGCAGCGCAAAAAGGCGCGAATTTTTCGGGCGCAGAAACAGGGTGCGGGTGGTCATTTCATCCAGAAAGGCGCGGTCATGGCTGGCCACGATCAAAGGCACCCCGCGCGCCACGTTGTCCAGCCAGTGTTGCAGCATTCCGATGCGCGACAGGTCCAGATGGTTTGTCGGTTCGTCCATCAGCAACAGGTCGGGATTGTTGATCCAGACCCGGGCCAGCATGGCAATGCGCTGCCAGCCACCGCTTAGCGCCGCCAGCGGTTTTTGCTGCAATTCATAAGGCACGCCCAGATCATCGAGCACCACATTCACCCGCCAGCTTTCCATTTCGGCCAGCGCGGCGGGCATCATACCCAGCACCGCGTCAAACATGCTCGACCCCAGCAGCGATTCGGGCACATCCTGTTCCAGATGGCCGATGATCAAGCCGCGACGGCGGGTAATCCGGCCTGTGGTCGGCTCGGCCGTACCGGCGATACAGCGCAACAAAGTGGATTTGCCGCTGCCGTTATTGGCCACCAGCCCCAGCCGGTCGCCCTTTTCCAGCGTCAGGGAAAGGCCGGCAAAAAGCGGTTTGCCAAGGGTGATGGACAGGTCATTGATTTGGATAAGAGTCATAAGGATTTCCGGTTCTGAAAAACGCCCGCAACACGGGCAAGTCAGGCCAGACCGAAAACTGAAACAGCAGCGCTTTCAGGCCTGCCCTACAAACGTATTTGCAGGGCCGGCACGGGGCCGCGGTTCAGATCACAGGTTGCCAACACCCCCACGCCTCCCTTGTTTGCGCATCCGGTGCAGGCAGGCTAGCAGCGTGCGGGTAATCGGGCAACAGCAAAATGGTGACCCCGAGTGGATTCGAACCACTAACCTGCCCCTTAGGAGGGGGCTGCTCTATCCAGTTGAGCCACGGGGCCGTTGGCGTGGGTGTAGCGCAAAACCGCCGCGGGTTGCAATTGCCAAAAAGACGGGTTCGTCCCAGGCGCGGGCGGAAGGGAGAGCTTGACAAGAACATCAAGGGGATCCGGCGTGTGGGATTACTGGCGGATGGAAATCACGCAGAAGCGGCGACTGTGGCTGTATGCTGTACCACACAACGCCGCATGGCTCCTGCAGGGGAAGCTAGCGTGATCCGGATTCGGGCGCTCCCGCAGTTCAGCCTTTTGTTTGGCAAGCCAAACAAAAGGCTTCCCTTTGGGCCGGGCCGACCTTCGGTCGGCCCCGGGGGCCAGCCCCCGTACCCCCGTCACATGCG
>JALXER010000024.1 GCA_027069385.1 Paracoccaceae bacterium | reverse complement strand
GAACGGCATCACCATTCACGGTATCGACTATAAGGACAATCCCGATAATGCGCTGCGGTTTCTGGCCGATTACGGCAACCCGTTCACCCTGTCCGGTGCCGATTTTCCGGGGACCAACGCGATTGAATGGGGCGTGACCGGTGTGCCCGAGACCTTTGTCATTGACGCGGACGGCACCATATTGCTGCGCCATTCAGGGCCGATTGACCAGCGCGTGCTTGATGAAATCATCCTGCCCGCGATGGAGCAGGCCAGCCAATAGGCCAGCAGCGGCGGAATATGCGCCTTACCGGCCCTGATCGGCATCGCCGTTTTCGGTATCGGGGATGGCGTATTTGTGGAACAGCCCGACCTGCGAGAAAATAAAGCCAAAGGTGGCAAAGGGCAGGAAAAACGTTTTGAACGTCACCCATGTGTCGGTATCGAAACTGCGCCAGACGGCCTCGTTAACCACGGCCAGCATCAGGAAAAACAATGCAAACCGCTTGGTGAACTTCATCCAGCCGGCCGGTTGTAACGGCATCATTTCACCCATCAGGTATTCAAGATAGGATCGCCCGCGCAGCAAGCCGATACCAAGCGTCCCGCTGTAAACGAGGTAAATTATAGTGGGTTTCATTTTGATGAAGGTCGCGTCACGTAGCCATAGGGCAATTCCGCCAAAAATCACCACGATTACGGCCGTGATTGCGGCCATCTTGGGCAGGCGGCGAATGGTAAACCAGCTATAGGCCAGCGCGGCAAGGGTTAGTGGAATGAATACAGCGGTGGCAAACAGGATTTGCTCCAGTTGGCGTTCTTCGTCACTTACCCCCGGTGTCGAGGGGGCGAATTTGTAGGCCAGAAAAAAGACCAGAATCGGCCCGATCTCCAATACCAGTTTTACGATCGGGTTTTGCTGTTTTTGTTCCATAGCTTCCCCATAAGTGATTCTGCCCCCCAATGCCAGCCCCGGAACGCAGGAACCGGGCGCTCCCGCCTGCTGTCGGCGTCATTGCTTGCGCAATGACGCCGACAGCAGTTGGGCCGGGCCCTCGGCTTCGCCATCGGGCGGGGGGCCTTGCCCCCTCTTGGCTGCGCCAATTCACCCCTGCGGGGGATAGTGGTAAGGGTGCCGCCTGGTACACGTTCTGCCCGAGCGAAGGCGAGGGCGGAACGGGGCCGACCGAAGGTCGGCCCGGCCCAAAGGGAAGCCTGGGGTTGCGGAACGCAACTGCGGGCTGGACTGCGGGAGTGCGCCGGTTGGTCTAGCCAAACTCCACCACTATCGCGCCCAGGGCGATCAATGCCATCAAGGCACTACGCACCGGCCCAACCGTTTCTTTCAGGAACAGCCACCCGATCAGCGCGGCAAACACGGTCGAGGTTTCGCGCAGCACCGCCGCTTCTCCGACGGTGTCCAGCCGGGTTGCCAGCATGACCGAGCCAAAGCTGGCATAGGCGATCAGCCCGCCAACCAGCCCGCGCCGCAGCAGCGCAGCCTTTGGCGGTGGGTCAACCATATGGCGGTATTTGCCAAATGAAATCACCGGAAAGATCAGCCCGTCCAGCATGAAAAACCACGCCAGAAAGGTGAACGGGTCTGCCGTTGCGCGAATGCCATAGGCGTCATAAGTCGTATACAGCGCCACAAAAAGCCCCGTTACAAAGGCAAGCCCCAGCGCGGCCCACAAGGCCGAACGCCCGACCTGCGTGCGGCTCAGGTTGAACGCGGCCAGCCCGAAAATCCCGCCCGACAGCGCCAGTACTCCCAGCCATTGTGTCCCCGAGAACGTTTCACCAAATACAATCCCCGCCGCCACCACCGTGACCAGCGGGCCGGTGCCGCGCACCACCGGATAAACCACGGTATAGGCGCCGCGCGTATAGGCCATGGCCTGAAACAGTTTATACCCCAGATGGATAACGATCATGCCGGCAAACAGGGGCCACATATGCGGCTCGGGCCAGGGTACCACAAACAGGGCAAAGGGCGCGGCGATCAGCGCGTAAAAGAAATCCATCGCGCCGCGCATCAGCCAAGGGTCGAACCGGCCCTTTTGCAAGGCACCGAACACGGCATGGGTCAGGGCGGCCAACAGTGCCAGTGCCACGGCAACCCAATGGCCGGTAACGGTGCCTTCCAGCGCAATCAGCAGGCTGCTCACGCCACCCCGGCCAGTGCATCGGCAAATTCGGCCGGATCAAACGGCGACAGGTCGTCGATCGCCTCGCCAACCCCGATAGCGTGGATAGGCAGGCCGAACCGGTCAGCCAGCGCAACCAGCACCCCCCCCTTGGCGGTGCCGTCGAGCTTGGTCATCACCAGCCCCGACACATCGGCAATCTTGGTAAAAATCTCTACCTGGTTCAGCGCGTTCTGACCGGTGGTCGCGTCGAGCACGAGCAGGGTGTTATGCGGGGCCTCCGGGTCTTTCTTGCGGATTACCCGCACGATCTTGGCCAGTTCCTCCATCAGATCGGCGCGGTTTTGCAGCCGTCCGGCGGTGTCGATCAGCAAAATATCCGCCCCGTCCGCCTCGGCTTTGGTCATGGCTTCATAAGCCAGCGATGCGGGGTCCGAGCCCTCGGGCGCTGTCAGCACCGGCACATCGGCGCGCTGCCCCCAAACCTGAAGCTGCTCGACAGCCGCGGCCCGAAAGGTATCGCCCGCTGCAATCACCACGGATTTACCCGCGCCCTTCAACTGGCTGGCCAGCTTGCCAATGGTTGTTGTCTTGCCCGAGCCATTGACCCCGACCACCAACACCACCTGCGGGCGCTTTTCGTAAATCGGCAAGGGGCGCGCGACCGGCTCCAGTATGGCGGCGCATTCGGCCGCAAGCAGGCGCTTGATCTCGTCCGCGTCCAACCGCTTGCCAAAACGCCCCTCGGCCATGTTGGCGGCAACCTTGAGCGCGGTTTCCACCCCCATATCGGCGGCGATCAACAACTCCTCCAGACTTTCGAGCATCGCATCGTCAAGCACCCGCTTGTTGCCCGATCCGCGCCCGATGACCCGCGATAGAATACCCTTTTTCTCCGGCTCCGGAGCAGGGGCCTCGACCGGGGCCTGATCAACAATCGCCTGCACTCCGTCGTCAATCTTGCGCGAGGACTTGGTCAGGCGGTTTTTCAGTTTCTTAAAAAAAGACATGGGCAGGCTCCATCCGGCTTCCCTTCCAGATAACCGCTGGACCGGCAGGATGGAAGCCCATGCCATTAAATTTCCGTAAGCTTTTATGAATCGTGGTACTCCCGCAGTCCAGCCTTGTGTTTGGCAAGCCAAACAAAAGGCTTCCCTTTGGGCCGGGCCTCACTTCGTTCGGCCCGCGGGGGCCAGCCCCCGTACCCCCGTCACATGCGTGAGGCAATAACACCTTCCATTTTTCACAAATACTCTAAGGGGGGAATTGCCGGAACGGCAAGGGGGGCAGAACGCCCCCGCTTGTGGCACACAAGCTCTGCCGACGAGGGGGGCGTTTACGGCTCCCCGAGGAGGTAGACGGCCCTCGGGGACAACGCTGGTTAGGGGTGCCGTGTCGCAAGGGCCTCGCGACGGGTGATATAGATCGAGGCGGTGACGATAACCGTAAAGCCCAGCAGCGTCGGAATATCGGGGATCTCGTTATAGATAAAATATGCAGCCGTGGCGATGAATGCCAGGCGCAGGTAGGTGATCGGGGCAAGAATGGCGGCTTCGCCCAGCCGATAGGCCTCTATATCCGCATAGCCGCGGATCATTCCGCCCAGCACAACCACCATCGCAGCGATCCAGCCGCGCGGGTCATCGGGCACCGCCAACACCGGCAGCACAAAGGGCAGGCTTGCCAGCGTGGTAATGACCACCGACGAGAAATAGGCCGAAAGCGCGCCGTCGGCCCGGGCCAGTCCGCGCGACATGGTCAGGGCCAGGGCAAACAGCACCGAACTGCCCAGTGCCGCGATCATTGCCGGTTGAAAGCCCGAAAACCCCGGGCGCAGCACAATCAGCGCACCGGCAAAACCCAGCGCGGTTGCACCGACCCTGCGCGGCCCGACGGTTTCTTTGTGGACTAGCACCGCCATGACGGTTGCCCAGATCGGCGCGGTGAAAAACAGCACCGTCACTTGCGCAAGGGGTAGGTTGGCAATGGCATAGAACCCCAGATGGGTCGAACCGGCAATCGCCAGCCCACGCGCCAGATGTTGCCCCGGCCGGCTGAACCGGAGCACCCCGCGCAACCGGCCCGAGGCCATCACCACACCCATCAGTATCCCGGTCGAAACCAGCGCCCGGCCAAATACGATCATCCGGCTGTCCAACTGGCTTGACACATCACGCACCCCAATCGCCATGGCACTGGAGGCCAGCACCGAAAAAAGAATCCATAAAATTGCAGATAAGTTGTTGTGCTCGGGCGGATCTGCGGGTAAACGGCGGTCAGATTCTGGCTGGTTTGACATTTTTGACCCTTTCAGAGCCAAGCATTTTAGTAATTTGTCCATTTGGTCAAGCGGTGATCCGCCGAAACAGCATCCTGACAGAGTGGCCGGGGGCTTTTCAATGTTAGTGGCGGCAAAAAGCGAAATAATATATATATCAATATATTACATCGAAAATCTCGCGTAAATCTCGCTGAATTTTGTCGCTTGAAATGCAATTCATGCAAATAATGCATAGCAGCCATGCATTATTTGCACTTCTGTAGCGCCGAAAAATGGTCATATTGCGCTGCACACCTTATGAATTTTAAGAAGGAGCAGCGAATGTTCGATTTCGTTGATTCAACGGCTTACGCAAATGATCAGGGCGCCCGCGCCCAGAAACTGTTTGCGGCTGTGGTGTTGGCGGCGCTGGACGATGCCATCGCCGACGACAAGAAATATGGAAACGGCCCCGAGGTCATTGCCCGCTGGGCGCGGTCGCGCGACGGGCGCGAGGTGCTGATGTGCGCCGGGATCGACCCGTCGGAACGCTGCGTTTCGGGCATGATGGAATTTGTCGGCCGCGGGGTTCGGACCTCGGTTGCGCTCTCGCGTGAGGAAAGCGAACGTCAGGCGGCGCAGGCTGCAGCGGCTTAAGCCGTAATCCCGCTATCTTGAAAGGGGCCGCTCGGCCCCTTTTTTTTGTCTCCGGTGTGGTTTGAACTACCTCGATCACACGTCCCCTCGCCGAAACCTTGCGCGCAAACCGTCCGGCCCGGACCGCGCCGAGGCAACGCCGAGGCGCCCGGCCCAAACAGAAGTCCTGATTGCGTAAGCAATCACGGGCTGGCGTGCGGGAGCGCCCCCTCTACCGCCGGTCATAGATATCATCATAGCGAATGATATCGTCCTCTTGCAGGTAATCGCCCACCTGCGTTTCGATAATCGTCAACTCCCGATCCGTCAGGTTCTCCAGCCGATGCTTGGCCCCGAGCGGCACATACAGCGACTGATTGGCCAGCACATCCTTTGTGGTCTGCCCGACCGTTACGGTGGCGACCCCCTCTACAATCACCCAGTGTTCCGAGCGATGTTCGTGGCTTTGCAGGCTAAGCCGCCCGCCGGGTTTGACCGAGATCCGTTTGACATGATAGCGCCCGGCCTTGGAAATCGTCTCGAACCAGCCCCACGGCCGGTATTCGCGCTGAAAGGCGTCGGCTTGCGGGGCATTGGCCTTGCGTAGCAGCGCCACCGCCTCGCCGACCTTCTGGGTCTGGTCCAGCGCCGTAACCAGCACCGCGTCGGGCGTGGCGATCACGGCGATATTGTGCAGGCCGATCCCGACAACCGCCATATCGCCACCGCTCAGCAGCGTATCCGAACACCCGATGGCCACCCCGTCGCCGGCAACACCCTGCGGGTCTTTGGGGCTTTCATCCCAGACGGTTTGCCAACTGCCCAGATCGTTCCAGTGCCCCGAAATCGGCACCACGGTGCAATTCATGGCGCGCTCCATCACCGCATAATCAATTGAAATATCGGGGGCTTTGGCGAATTCGGCTCCGAGACGGCGAAAATCGAGGTCCATGGCCGAGCCATCAACCGCGCGTTGCGCCGCCTTCAACACCGCAGGCGCGTGGGCGGCCAGCGCCGCAAGAATGGTATCGGCGCGAAACAGGAACAGCCCCGCATTCCACAGATAGGTTCCGGCGGCCAGCATTGTCTTGGCTTCGGGCAACGGCGGTTTTTCGACAAAGCGTTTGATCGGGGCCACACCCGGACCCGTGGTCTCGATATAGCCGTATCCGGTGGCGGGGTGGTCGGGCTGCACGCCAAAACACACGATCTGACCGGCCAGCGCGGCGGGTTTGGCCTGCGCAATGGCGCGGGTCAGGGCGGCCTGCCCGACCAGATGGTCGGAAGGGGCAACCAACATTAGCGCCTGCGGGTCATCGCGCGACAACAGCAGCGCGGCCGCCGCGATTGCGGGGGCGGTATTGCGCGGCTCCGGCTCGATCAGGATCCGGCCCTGCGGAATGCCCGATTGTGCCAGATGCTCCCCGACGACAAAGCGAAACGCCTCGCGGGTCAGCAGCAGCGGGGCGGCGAAATCGGGGCCGCTTAGCCGGTCAAGCGTGTTGTGCAGCAGGCTGTTTTCATCCAGCAAAGCGCTGAATTGCTTGGGATAGCTTTGTCGGGATTTGGGCCACAGGCGCGTGCCCCCGCCCCCGCACAGGATAACCGGATGAACCCGCGCGGTCATTTTCCGCGCGATTGTTTTTCGACAATGCCCGAGGTGCCCTCGCGGCGTTTAAGCTCGGCCAGCACATCCTTCCACTTTACATCGCGGGACGAAAGCATGACCAGCATGTGAAACAGCACGTCGGCGGCCTCCTCGGTCAGGTTTTGCTTGTCATTCTTGGCGGCGGCAATGATGGCCTCTACCGCTTCCTCGCCAAATTTTTCGGCGCATTTGCTCGGGCCACGGGCAAACAGCTTGGCCGCATAGGATTTCTTTTCGTCCTCGCCTTTGCGGCTTTCGATGGTTTTAGCCAGACGGGTTAGTACATTTGCCATTTATAACCGAACCGGAACCCCGGCCTCCTGCATGTATTCTTTTGCCTGCCCAATGGTATACTCACCGAAATGGAAAATGGAAGCGGCAAGTACCGCCGAAGCATGGCCCTTTGTCACACCCTCGACCAGATGTTGCAGATTGCCCACACCACCCGAGGCGATCACCGGAATATGCACGGCATCGGCAATGGCACGGGTCAGGGGCAGGTTGAACCCCGCCTTGGTGCCGTCGCGGTCCATGCTGGTCAGCAGGATTTCGCCCGCGCCCTTGGCCTCCATCAGCTTGGCAAATTCAACCGCGTCGATACCGGTGGGGCGCTGGCCGCCATGGGTGAAGATCTCCCACTTGCCATCGGCCACGGTTTTCGCATCAATAGCCACGACAATGCACTGGTTGCCAAACTTGTTGGCCGCTGCCGCGATGACCTCGGGGTCGGCCACCGCTGCAGAGTTGAACGACACCTTGTCGGCCCCCGCCAGCAGCAGCTTGCGCACGTCCTCAGGCCCGCGCACACCGCCGCCGATGGTAAGCGGCATAAAGCATTGCTCGGCCGTGCGCCGCGCCACGTCATACATGGTGCCACGGTTTTCCAGCGTGGCGGCAATGTCGAGGAAACACAGCTCGTCCGCCCCCGCCGCATCATAGGCCTTGGCCGATTCCACCGGATCGCCGGCATCGATCAGATCAACAAAGTTGACCCCTTTGACGACGCGACCGTCCTTGACGTCGAGACAAGGGATTATGCGGGTTTTAAGCATTGAAATACCGGTGTTGCTGCGCTCGCGGGCAATATAATTCAGCCGCACCAGAGTTGCCAGCCCCAACTTGTCCTGGGGCGTAGGGTTGCAGGGTTTGGCACCTTGGCAGGAGGATGGTTTGCCATATCTTCCTCTGGATACACACCAAGGCTTATTCGCCTTTTATCATAGGGAAACTGCAACAGGCGGATATGGCCACGGGGCAGGTTCAGCCCGCGCGCCAGTGCCAAAAGGGCGAGCAGCGAGACCTGCTCTTGCACCGTGTTAGGGCGTAGACCCACCCAAATCTCGACGGGGCGGGCCTTGATGGTGGCGCGCAATTTATGCAGGGATGCCCGCAAACCTTTCATGCTCACAGGCGTTTTGAGGGTGCGCCAAAACCGGCTGCGGGCGGTGGCGAAATGCTGGAGATTGTCGAGTGGAGATAACGGGCCATCAGAAAGCTCGTCGCGACAATCCACCACATATCGCGGCTGCAAGCCCCGGTTCCGGATGTGCCGCCTGATTATGCCACCCGCTGAAGGGCTGGGGGTGAAAATAGTGTAATCCATAAGCAACCATAGCACGCAGTTCCGCCATCCGGAACTTCATATAACCAAAAGGAGACGCTACTCTACTGGATCCGCCCCCTCCCGCCTGCTGTCGGCATCATTGCTTGCGCAATGAGCCTCCAGCAGTTGGGCCGGGGCGTCTGCCTCTGCGGGGAGCCGCAAGCGGCCCCCCTTATCGGCAGAGCTTGTGCGAGCACAAGCAGGGGGCCTGCCCCCTCTGGCGCAAGCGCCATTCACCCTCGGGGATGTTTAGGAAAAGAAGAAGGGAAGTGACGTCCAATTTTCATAAATACTCTCAGGGGGGAGCGACGCCAAGTCGCGAGGGGGCGGAACGCCCCCACACCGCCCGCAGGGCGGCGCGGTTCGCCGGAAACGACCTTGTTTGCGCAAGCAAACGAGGTCGTTTCCGGTGGAAAGCAATGGTTCAGGCGTTGACGTCAACCACCACGCGGCCTTTGATCCGGCCTTTCAAAATCGCGCGGCCCAGATCAGGCAGGTCGGCAAGGGTGGCGGGCTGGATCATGGTTTCGAGTTTGGCCATAGGCAGGTCTGCGGCGATGCGTTGCCATGCGCGCAGGCGGCTGTCATAGGGCTGCATGACGCTGTCGATACCCAGCAGGTTGACCCCGCGCAGCAGAAACGGGATGACCGTAGCAGGCAGGTCGGCCCCG
>JALXER010000023.1 GCA_027069385.1 Paracoccaceae bacterium | reverse complement strand
TGTTCGGACTGCGCCGTATAATAGCGCACAAAATCGACCGCCTCGCGCAGTTCTGAAACGGCATCGGGCAGGGTTTTGCCGGCTTCGCGACAGGCCAGCGCCAGAAATTCGGGCGTGTGTTGCTGGTAAAGGTCGGCCGCCTTTTGCAAAACGGTGCGGCGGGTTGCGGCGTCGGCCTGCCACGGGGTTGCCGCGCTTAGCGCGGTTTCGATATCGGCATCCGAGGAATCCTGCGCGGTGCCGACGTGATCATCGGGCTTTGCGGGGTTGGTGATCGGCACGGTTTCAGCGCCGTCAACCCCTCCGGCAATCAGCGGTGCCGCCTGCCAGTGCGTTTGGGCAAACCGGTCACGGGCCGCCAGAAGCCGCGCCAGCGCAGCGGGGTCGTTCAGGTCGTGACCAATGGAGTTTTCACGCCCTTGATACAGTTCGGAAGGCCGACGAATGGCCGGATTTTCGGGCGTGTCCAGACAGGCTTCGACCGCGCTGAACGGGTCCGCCACCACCTGCGAGGCCGGAATATCCGCGTCAACGATCTGGTTGACAAAAGAGCTGTTGGCACCGTTTTCCAGCAGCCGCCGCACCAGATAGGCCAGCAGGTCGCGATGCGCGCCCACCGGCGCATAGATCCGGCAGCGGGTGGCGTGGTCGCGCAGCACAATGTCGTGCAGGGCCTCGCCCATGCCGTGCAGGCGCTGGAATTCGAACGCATCGCGATCAGGGGCCATTTCCAGAATGGCGGCAATGGTATGGGCGTTATGGGTGGCGAATTGCGGATAGATGCGGTCGGTCATGCCCAGCAGCTTGCGCGCGCAGGCGATGTAGGAAACGTCGGTGGCGGGTTTGCGGGTGAATACCGGAAAGCCGTCCAGCCCGTTGACCTGCGCCAGCTTGATTTCGCTGTCCCAATAGGCCCCCTTGACCAGCCGCACCATGATGCGCCGGTTCAGCCTTGTGGCCAGCGCGTGCAGCCAGTCGATCACATAGGGCGCGCGCGGGCCATAGGCCTGCACCACCACGCCGAACCCGTCCCAGCCTTCAAGGCTCGGGTCGCCCAGCACCGCTTCGATGACGTCAAGCGACAGGTCTAGGCGGTCGGCCTCCTCGGCGTCGATGTTAAACCCCATGCCGCCCGATTTCGCCAGTTGTGCCAGCGATAGGGTGCGGGGCACCAGTTCGGCCATCACCCGGTCGCGCTGGGCCGGTTCATAGCGCGGGAACAGCGCCGAGAGCTTGACCGAAATGCCCGGGTTCTGACGGATGTCGGTGCTGTCGCAGCGCGCGGAAATGGCCGAAATAGCGCCGGAATAGGCCAGATGGTAACGCCGCGCATCCGCGTCGGTCATGGCGGCCTCGCCCAGCATGTCGTAGGAGTAGCTATAGCCGCGCTCGACCTGTTTTTGGCCGTTCTGCATGGCCTCGGCAATGTCGCGGCCCAGCACGAATTGCCGACCCATTTCGCGCATGGCGCGGGCGACGGCGCGGCGGATTACCGGCTCTCCGACCCGTTTGAGCATCGCGCGCAGCACCCCGCTGACACCGCGCCCCTCGTCCAGCACCTTGCCGGTCAGCAGCAAGGCCCAGGTAGAGGCATTGACCAGCGAGGAAGAGGATTTGCCCAGATGCCTGCCCCAGTCCGACGGGGCGATTTTGTCATCGATCAACGCATCGATGGTGGGCGCGTCGGGCACGCGCAGCAGCGCTTCGGCCAGACACATCAGCGCGATGCCCTCATCCGTCGAAAGGCCGTATTCCTCAAGGAAGACTTCCATAATGCCCGGCTTGGCACGGGTGCGGATCTTGTCCACCAGATCAACGGCGCAGGCGTGAATGCGGGCGCGATCATCCCGCGACAGATCGGCCATAGAGATCAGGTTGCGCAGCGCCTCGGACTCGGCGGCGCGGATATGGGTGCGGACAAGGTGGCGGTGATCGGTCATGGGGACTCCTGCTTTCGAACAAGGTTAGCATAGCAGTTGACAGGGGGAATAAGTGCCTATAATTGCCGGTATTGTGGCTAAAGGGGCTGGAAAAATTGTAGCAGGTGGGAAAAATGGCTGATATACCGGATGATATAGACCAATTCGACCGTGCGATTCTGCGCGAGCTGGCCTGCGACGGGCGCATGACGATCACCGAGTTGTCCGGCCGGATTGCCCTGTCCAAGACCCCGTGCCAGACCCGGGTCAAGCGGTTGGAGGCGCAAGGGTATATCCTTGGCTATCACGCGGCGCTGGATGCGCAAAAGCTGGGCCGGGACCACATCGCCTTTGTGCAGGTCAAGCTGGACGACACGCGCAAGGGCGCGCTGGCGGCGTTCAACGCGGCGGTGCGGGCCTGCCCCGAAATCGAGGAATGCCACATGATCGCCAGCAGTTTCGACTATCTGCTCAAGGTGCGCAGCCGCGATATTGCCGACTATCGCGAGGTGATGGGCGAGGTGATCTCGGCACTGCCCCATGTCACCAGCACCTCTACGTTTGTTGCTATGGAAGCGGTAAAAGAGGGCGGCGCGGGCGACGGGCTGATGCAGCGGATATAGCGCGGTTTTCGGCGGCCTGACTGAACCACTAAACCGGTTTAGTATCCACTCATTGGTCTAAACCCCCCGTCTTTCAGACGGGATCGCTTTAGCGCGAAGAATCGGTTATGATTTTATACTCCCGAATTTTGAAGACC
>JALXER010000022.1 GCA_027069385.1 Paracoccaceae bacterium | reverse complement strand
CCCTCGGGATATTCAGGAAAAGAAGAAGATGAGACTTCATTCTTCCTTAAGTACTTTCAGGGGGGAGCGACGCATGTCGCGAGGGGGCGGAACGCCCCCACACCGCCCGCAGGGCGGCCCGGCCCAAACGGAAGTCGTGTTTGCGTAAGCAAACGCGACTGGAGTGCGGGAGGGCTACGGGGGTGGGGTTAGCGACCGAAGGGGTTGAGAAATGAGCGTTTCTTGGGGAGTTCGGGAACGTGCTTGTCGAGTTCGGCGCTTAGTTCGACACCATCCACAGCTTCGACACCGTCCAGCAGGCTTTTATACAGAAATTCAGAGAGCGGAAGAATGGCATCGCGATAGGCCTGATCCGCAAAAATATCCTGCGCCACGTCATCCAGATGGTACCAAACATCATCCGGATCCTCGACACCGTTCAGGCCGGCAATCAGGCGCACCAGTTCATCAATCCGGGTCACGTCGCCGCTACAGCATGAATTGGTATTACAGATCATTTCTTCGGCAATCAGGCCGCCGAACAGCTCTATCACCCGGTTTTCCAGCGTTTTGACAAACGACCCCCAATCGTTACCGCGAAAACTTTTGTCGCTTTCCAGTACCGGCGGGCGGGGCAGGATCTTGACGCGCAGAATTTTCAGGCCAAGCGCGCGCGCGGTCAGGGCGTGGCCGGCTTCGTACACCGCCAGCCGGTATTCCTGATCCTTGCAGCGCCCTTCGGGGGCCTCGCAGATTGTCGGAGCATTCATCACGCCCACCTTTCCCTAAACGAAAAAATCTGCCATAACATAGGCCAAGGAGATCGAATATGAAACGTGTGATTTTGCCGCTTGCCATGGTTTTTCTGGCGCTGTTTTCGCTGGGTGCGGCCGCGCAGATGTCCAGCCCCGTTACCATGCCGGTTTATGGCAACTGGTGCGGGCCGGGGCACCCCGAAAACCCGATGAGCGCGGGGCCGCCGATCGACCAGTTGGATAGCGCCTGTTTTCGCCATGACATGTGTACCGCGGCGCGCGGGATTCTGAATTGTGGCTGCGATATCGGCTTTCTGAGCGAGCTTCGCAATACCCGTTGGGCCAACCCGCTGATCGCCTATCGGGCGCGCGCGGTCTATGATGCCATGGCGATGACGCCCTGTTCGGATCCGGCCGGCACGGTAACCAAACAGCGCATGTTTCTGACCGACTGGATCGGTGGCGTGCTTAGTGGGCAGGAATCGCCCGAGGCGGTGATGAACCGGTTGCGTGATCTGGGTATGAATACCGTTGATCGCAGCCTATTTGACGGATTCTGGCGGTGAAATCGCGCCCGGCTCGGGGCGGCCTGACGGGTCGGCATAGCGGTCGTTAAGGGTCTGGATATTCTGGGCCAAGGCCTCGCGGATATCGCGCAACTGCTTTTCGCGACGTTTACCCCAGCCCACCGGCTCCATCCGGAAGATCGAACGCAGCGCACGGGTGCTATTCAGAAACGCCCCGCGCAGGTTCAGTTCCATCTGGCCATAGGCCGTCGAAAGACCGGCGGCGATTTTGCGCGCCACAAAGCCGCGCACCCAGTAATGATAGGCCCCCGCCAGAATGACCACCGCGATCAGGGCCGCACCGGCATCGAGCAGATGCGCCTTGAGCCAATCAACGCTGAATATCTCGGCCGGAGGCAGGTATTTGAAGTAAACCGCCAGCCCGGTCAGCGCCGCGATCAGCCCCGCCAGTGACAGCGCATCCCATTTGATCACCCCTTGGCGCCAGCGGTCCTTGGCGCTGCGCAGGCGCGGCAGGATATCGTTTTCCAGCTCGTTCGCGGTGTTTTCCAGCACCCCCAGAATGCGGTAATTGCGGGTCAGTTCCACCTCGTCCATGCGGGTGTGAATGGCGGCCAGATCCTTGTCGCGCTTGGTGCGAAAACGTTCTTCGGTGGCGGGGTCGGTGATTTGCACCGCCGCTTCCTCGTTGTAAATGGTATAGAATTTGCCTGCTGTCAGCCCAGCCTGCGCCAGCGCGCGTTGCCATGCGCCGGTCACGTCTTCGGGGTTGTCCTCATTCGCCGAGGTATCTATCTGGTTGAGAATATACAGAAACTTTGAAGCATCGGCGCGGTTGATCGATTTGGCCACCAGATGTTCCAGCGTGTCCTGCATGGCGCCCGGCTCGGGGTGGCGAGCGTCAAAGAACACCAGCACCAGATCGGACAGGTCGATAATATGGTCGGTAATGCGCAGGGTGGCGCGGCGCTGATCGTCAGCGTCAAATCCGGGCGAGTCGATAATGATCTTGCCCTTGAAATTGCCCGCGCCGGTGGTGCGCAGTTGCAGATAGCTTTCGATGCGCTGGCCCTCGCCCTTGGCGGCTTTTTCGATCTCGCGCGACATGCGGAAGAACGGAAAGCGCGGGTCGGCATCGAGGGCAGAGCCGGGCAGGGTTTGCCCGCCCGACGCGCTGGCGGCGTGATAGCAGATTACCGTAAACTTGTCGTCCACCGCCTGATTGCCGGTGCTTTGCAGCTTTTCGCCCACATATCCGTTGATAAACGTCGATTTGCCCGAGGAGAACGTGCCCAGAACCGAAATCAGCGGCCACCACGAAATCCGTCCCGCCAGCGAGGTTTCGGGATCAAGCAGCCCGATGCGTTTCAGGATGGTGTCGAGCTTGTAAAACGTCGGCAACACGTCGAGCAGCGCCGGATTTTCGGCCTTCAGGTGGGTTTCCAGTGCTTCGAGACGTTTGCTTAGATAAAGGCTCATTCGGGGGTCCTATTGGGTTGTGTCAACGGCGATCACATCGACCAATGACTGAAGCTCGGCGGCTTTGGTCGGGGCAAACCCTTGTAATACCTCGACAATTACCTTGGCCTGTTCGGCGTTGCCCGCCTGAAGCGCAACCCGTCCGGCGGTCAGATAGCTGTCACCGGCCAGCAGGGTACGGCCGCTGGAATAGTATAGGTTGCCCAATTCGCCCCACAGGTCGGCCTCGAACGGATAGGCTTCGGTCAGGCGGCGATACAGAGCCTCGGCGGTGCGGGTGTCGCCGTCCCAATAGGCGTTGCGCGCGCTGGCCCAACCGGATTCAAGGTCGGTAAGCGGGGGCAGGGGCGTCGCCTGCTGTTCAGAGGCGGGCGGCTCCTCAATTGTTGCGGTGGTTTCAACCTCGGGCGAGGCGAACAGGGCCGAGATGCTGTCGCGGTTAAACCAGGCAATCGCGGCCAGAATAACAATGGCATAGATCGCCAACAGCCGAACAAAGGGCATTATCACGATATCTTTCCTTTCCGTCCGGTTGCTTTAATCAGCATAGATCAGAGCGGCGAGCGCTTCAAGCTCCTGTGCCGCTTTACTGGAGGGTTCCATTTCGGAAACCGCCAGCCCTTCGGAAAAAGAGCGCCGAAAGGCCAGCCGCTGTACCAGCTTGGCATCCAGCACCGTCAGGCCTTTCAGGTGGTTCAGGGCCTCTAGCGTCTCGGCATTCTCGCGCGAGCGCGGGTGCGGATCGGCGCGGTTGATAAAGGCGGAAATGCGAGGCATCCGGCGGCGGCCGCGCGCCTTTTTGATGATCTCCAGAAAACGCTGGGTGGCCCAGACATCGGCCTGCGAGGGCGTAACCGGAATTACGATGCGGTCACAGGCATGAATGGCCCCTTCGACCTGCGCCATATCCGACACGCCCACATCGATCAGCCAGTCGCCCTTGGGCTTGGCGGGCAGGGCGTTCACCACATCTAGCGGCGGGTCATAGCCTTCTTCGGTGCGGATCAGCGCCACATCGGTAACGGTTTTTTGCGGGTCCAGATCGCAGACGGTCACGTCATGCCCCTGTTCCAGCCGCCACATGGCCATGTTGAACACCACGGTGCTTTTCCCGGTTCCACCTTTGAAATTTGCGTATAGTGTCAACATGTTGCGGTTCCTTATCGGTTGGGGGGCTGTACGGGTTGCCAGCCCTGGGGCACCTCGAACAGGGCCGGATCAAGCGGGCCGACGCGGATGTCCTCCAGGTGGCGGGTGGTGCCGTCGGGCAGGTTTTCCTGTACCACCAGCCGCAATACCGGATCAAACCACCAGCCGCCCGAGATATCGGGCTGGTCGGGGGTGGTATAGGACACGGTCCAGTGTTCGGCGTCACGGCCATAGACGTTTTCCATGCCGATAAACTGCATCTGCATCAAGCTGCCATCGGGGTATTGCTGGCGCAGGGCGTGGCGGCGCGCGCTGTCCCACCAGATCATCATGGCGGGCTGGTCGGGGCTGGCCAGCGACCAGATTTCGGTTTCGACACCGCTGACGGTTTCCACGCCGACGCGCTCGCAGCTTTGTTGCGAGGCAGGCGGGCAGGGGGTGGTATAGGCGTCGATCATCTGGGCCGGCTGCGGGGGGGATTTGATTTCGGTATAGGTATGGGAGGCCACATCGAATACCCGCGCAATGCCCAGTGTGGGGCGCAGTACCTGAATGATTTCCGTTTGTCCCTGGGTGAATTCAAGCCGCATATCCGAGCCGGATTTATAGATCATGCCGATCTCGTCGGGCTGGTCGGGCTGGGTTTGCACCGCGCGGGCCGAGAACGATATCTGGGCGGGCGGTTGCTGGGCGCTGGCCATCGGGGCCAGTGCAAAAACAAGGCCAAAGAACACTTGAAATAAAGGCAGAAGCTTTGTCACGGGGCGGCTCCTTGGAAAAACCGGTGCTTGCGCCGGCAGAACCGGCGCAAGGGTTTGTTTGGTAAGGCTGCTTACTCGGAAGGTGCAGCTTCGGGGGCCGGAGCCGGAGCCGGAACGGGTGCCGGAGCATAACCGGCGGGCGGTACCGGCGGCCAAACCTGGTTGCCGTTGGCGTCAAACAAAGGCTGGTTGCCAAAGTACGGGCCATAGCCACCGTTGTTATAGCCATAGCCGTTGCCATAACCGCTGCCCTGGCCTTCGCCCTGGCCCTGGCCTTCGGCATTGCCCGAGAAGCTCATGTTGAAGCCGCCATTGCCGCGACCGTCAGAATTGAACGGGCCCCAGTTGTTGCCCCAGCCGTTGTTATAGCCGTTATTGCCGCCCCAAGGGGTCCAGTTGTTGCCCCAGCCGTTGTTGCCGCCCCAAGGGGTCCAGTTGTTGCCGCCCCAGGGGCCACCCCAACCGTTGTTGTAATAGCCCGGGCCATAAGCGGGGCCATAGTATTGAGCCGAAGCTTCGGTCGCTGCAACGGCACCCAGGCCGGCAATGATAGCGGCACTCAGTAGAATCTTACGCATGTGTCTTCTCCATAGTATGTCCCGTTTCATGTGAAGGTGGTTGGCATTGGGACAAATGCCAGAACCCTGTTTAACCCGCCGAAATGGCGTGTATCTATTTGTTCTTCCTACCAAAGTCCAAACCCTCTTCCGTCAAAGAAGGGTGAACCACCGGTTGGCACATTGCCATATGGTAGCACCGGTATTCCGTATCCGCCAAAGCCGGTCGGGGGGTAGCCCCCCATGCCATAGCCATAGGGCAGGCCATAGCCTTGCCCCATATTGGGCGGGTAATAGTTGTTGCCATAGGGCAGTTGCGCGCCATACGGAGGCACAATATTATTGCCATAGGGTTGCGCCACGCCACCTTGCGGGGCCGGTGCGGGAGGAATAACCACCGGTACCCCCGAAAGGCGCTGGTCCAGATCGGCCGGCGCATAGACGCTGGGCGCTTGCCCGTTGCCTGCCCAGACCGAACCACCCGGCGGGGCGGGCTGCACCGGAGTCGGGCTGCCGGACCACATGTTGGTGTTTTGTGCCGACGCGGCCATCGGGGCCAGCCCGAGCAGGGCAACCAGCATCAAAACAGATTTTTGGTGAAAGGCGTTCATCGTTGTACCTGACCTGTATATCCATAAGGCTGCACCGCGCCCTGATTGGCATAGGGGTATCCCTGATAGCCCCACATCGGCACAAAGGGTTGACCGCCCCACGGCATGGTCCAGGGCTGCGCCTGATAGGCTTGCCCCTGATAGGGCTGCCCTTGATAAGCCTGGCCCTGATAAGGCTGCGCGCCGTAAGCGGGATAGCCGGGATAGGCACCGTTCACCGGACCGTTCCAGCCATAGCCGGGTTGGGCATACCCGTTGCCATAGACCGGCTGGCCATAGCCGTTACCATAGCCCGAGTTATAGCCATACCCGTTGCCATAAGCCCCGCCACCAAAACCAAAACCGCCCTGCGCGTTGAAATTCCCTTGTCCGTTCAGGCGGGAATCGGAATTGGCATAGGTCTGCGCCTCGCCCTGTTGCGACGCGGCCGGTGGCTGCGCATCGGGTTGCTGCATCCAATAGGGCAGTTGCTGGTCCGAGGCCCAACGCGGCGGTTCTGCCGGTGGTGTTACACCGGGGGCCCCCATCGGTGCGGGCACCGGGACCGGCGGCGGTGTCATGGACATGGATTGATACGGCCCCGGCGGGGCGGCTGGGGTCGGGCCGATATGCTGTTCGGCCAGCGCCGAGGCAGCGCCCAGCACGGTTGCGACAAGGCTCGAAAGCAGGATCGGGGTGGTTTTGATCAACATGTTCATTCTCCTATCCTTTACGTTTCTTCCGAGCCGGGTTTCAGCCGGATGCCACGCGTGGCACGGGTCGGCTTTTTGGCCTTGGGTTTGGGTTTGGCGGTCGCCTTGGGCTTGGCTGCGGGTTTTGCCTTGGGCTTGGCCGCGGGTTTTGCCTTTGCTTTGGGTGCCGGTTTGGCTTTGGGCGTCGCCTTGGGCTTGGCCGCCGGTTTGGGCGTGGCCGATGCCGGTGCAACAGCCTCGGCACTGACCAGCGCATCCGCCTGCGCGGCTGCCGGAGTGGTCACCACAGGGGCGGTCGGGTGTTTCATCGCTTCGGGCGTTTCCTGCGGTTCCGTTTCGTCAGGGATAACGCAGTTGGAACACAGCGCCTTGCTGAAGCTGATACAGCCCAGCGGAATCACCAGCAGGGTCAGCAGGGTGGAAACCGCGCCGCCAAACATCAGCGATATGGCCATGCCCTGAAAAATCGGGTCCGACAGGATCACCGAGGAACCGGCCACCAGCGCCAGCGCGGTAATGATAATCGGGCGGGTACGGGTGGTACAAGCGTGGATTACCGCTTCTTTTACGTCCATACCGGCTTCGATTGATTGGCGAGAGAAATCCACCAGCAGGATCGAGTTGCGCACGATAATCCCGGCAAGCGCGATAAACCCGATCATAGAGGTCGCGGTAAACGACGCGCCAAACAACCAGTGGCCCGGAATGATGCCGATCAGCGTCAGCGGAATCGGGGCCATCACGATTGCAGGCATGGTAAAGTTGCCAAATTCCCACACCACAAGGATATAGATCAGCACCAGAGCCGCGCTAAAGGCAATGCCCATATCGCGGAAGGTTTCATAGGTCACCGTCCATTCGCCGGTCCATTCCAGCGCCGAGACCAGATTGTCGGCGGGTGGGCCGGTAAAGTTGGTGTCTACGCGCACGCCATCGGGGGCAACATAGTCATCCAGCAGGCCTTCGACCTCGAAGATACCGTAAATCGGCGCGCCCAGACGGCCCGAGACCTCGCCGGTCACATATTCGACCGAGCGCAGATCCTTGTGATAAACCGGCTGGTCCATCTGGAAGGGTTCGAAATGGCCCAACTCGATCAGCGGAATCATGGTGCCGTCCGAGGTCATCACCGGCAATTGCCCCAACCGGCCGAATTCCGAGCGCAGCCCAAGCGGGATTTGCAGAATGATGAATTTGGGTTCCAGGATACGTTCGGCCTTGACGTCGCCCAGCACAAAGCCACCCATGGCCATTTCAAGCTGCCGGTTGATGGTTTCAACCGAAACGCCCCGCCGCGAGGCCTTTTCACGGTTCACCACAAAGCGCCAGCTTTCGTAAGGGTCTTGCAAAAAGCTGTCTTCGTCCACGATGATTTCGGATTGCGCAAACAGGTCGCGCACATCGCGGGCCACCTGACGGCGGGTTGCATCGTCGGGGCCATAGACTTCGGCAACGATGGTTTGCAAAACAGGCGGCCCGGGGGGCATTTCGATGACCTCGATACGGGCACCCATTTCCTGCGCCAGCGGCGTCAGCATTTCACGCGCCGCAACCGCCAGATCGTGCGAGGTCTGGTCACGGTCGCCCTTGGGCACCAGTTGCACCTGAATGTCGCCCATCCAGGGCTGGTTGCGCATATAGGTATGGCGCACCAGGCCGTTAAAGTTGAACGGGCTTGCCGTACCGGCATAGGATTGCGCCGCGGTGACGCCCTCCAGCTTCAGCACCGCCTGCGCCAGACGCGATACCACATTGGCCGTGGTGGGCAGGGCGGTGCCTTCGGGCAGGTTTACCGTTACGTTGAATTCGGGCTTGTTGTCGTTGGGCAGCATCTTGACCGTGACGCTTTCGGTATACAGCATGCCAAGGCTCAGGAAAAACGCCAGCAGAATGCCGATGCCGAAAATCCAGCCCTTTTTGCGGTTGTCGATCAGCGGGCGCAGGATGCGGTTAAACACACCGCTAAGCCAGCGGGTTTGCCGATGCTCTTTCTCCAGCGACTTGTTCAGCTTTTTCATAGAGGGCCGGATGCGCTGCGCCAGATAGGGCGTGAACACAAACGCCGCCACCAGCGAAAACAGCATCGCCACCGAGCCAAGCGCCGGGATCGGCAGCATATACGGCCCCATCATCCCCGAGATAAAGCCCATGGGCAGCAACGCCGCAACCACGGTCAGGGTGGCCAGCACGGTCGGGTTGCCGACCTCGCGCACCGCGTCAACGGTGCATTCCTCGTTACAATCGCCCTGTTCAAGCCAGCGGCGATAGATGTTCTCTACCACCACAATCGCATCGTCCACCAGAATCCCGATAGAGAAGATCAGCGCGAAAAGGCTAACGCGGTCAATAGTATAGCCAAGAATGAATGCCGAGAAAACCGTAACCAGAATAACCACCGGTATCACGATCAGCACCACCATGGCGGCGCGGGCACCCAGTGCCAGCCAGATCAGCAGGGTCACGGCAAAGGTGACC
>JALXER010000021.1 GCA_027069385.1 Paracoccaceae bacterium | reverse complement strand
AACGCCCCCGCATGGGGTTTACCCCATGCCCGGTTGATGAGGGGGGCCGCTTGCGGCTCCCCGAAGAGGGCGGCGCTCGGAACGGGTCTCTAACGGTGTAGCTTTGCGGAATCTTGCCATTCCTGCCATTCGGCAGGCGTATCAAGATCAAGGCTGGCCCCGAGACCCGCTGTCGGCACCCGTTTGACATATTCCCCCATATCGCGAATCAAATCTCGCGCGCCTTTGTCACCGGTTAATCGCGACAGGCCCTCGAAAAAGCGCCGACCAAAAAGAACCGGTTGCCCGGGCGTCCCGTTGGCATCCACCGCCCGGCATATCTCGCGCGAGCGGGTCGGATCAAAGGCATCTATCAGCGCGTTATAGTGTGCGGACTGCAAATCCGGCATATCCGCCAGCCCGATAATCACCGCATCGAAATCATCCATCACCCGCGCCATACCGTTGCGCAAGCTCCCCCCCATGCCCTCGGCATGATCCGTTGCTTCAATCTGCGTTACCGCCAACCCTTCCAGCGCTGCAACACGCGCTGGTTGCTTGGGTGGCACAACGACAAACACCTGATCAGCACGGCTGTTCAGCGCGGTTTGTGCGGCGTGGCGCAGCATCGGAATGCCGTTCACATCTTCCAGCAGCTTGTCGCGCCCCTGCATCCGCCGCGAGGCACCCGCCGCCAGCAGCAATACCGCCACGCGCGGCGCTTTTGGCACCGGTTTGGACAGGCGCGGCTGCGGGCGCGTCGCAATTTCCTTAAGCAATCCGCCCACCCCCATCGCAGCGAAATCGCGCGGGTCAAGCCCGATCCCGCAGGCCAGCCGCGCCAGCACCCAGTCGGCCCCGTTCAGCGCCGGTGATCGCGCACATCCGGGCAAGCCCACCACCGGTCGCCCGTCAAGCGCCCCGGTAAACAGCAGATTGCCCGGGTCAACCGGAATACCGAACCGCTGCACATCCCCCCCCGCCATGCGCAACGCTGCCGGCCCGACATCCCGCGCATCCGAAGTGGCCGAGCCGCCCAGATAAAGCACCAAATCGCCACGCGCACGCAACAGCGCATCCGCAATCGCGCTTGCCTCGTGCGGCACCACCTCGACGCCATCCAGCGCCATCCCCAGACGGGCCAGCCTTGTGCGCACCGCGCTTTCCCCCTTTTGCAGCAGGGCTTCTTTCATCCCCGCCGTTCGGGTCAGCACCAGAGAGGCCCGCGCCATTTTCACCTGCGCCAGCCCCAGCGCCCCGTGCAGGCGCGCCTTGGCTGCCCGTACCTGCCTGTGCGGCACCCCGTAAGCAATGATCTTGACGGTCGCAACCATATCCCCCGCCTGCACCAGCCTCAGGTCGGGCAGAGTTGCAAGGGTGATCATCGGGTCAACCCCGTTGAACGCCGTCACCACCCCCGCATTCACCCGCAGCACACCGGTATTGCGCGCCATAATGTTGACCCGACCGGTAAAGGCCTTGGACACATCGAAAGCAGACGCCGGAACCCCCGAGGCCAGCTCGGCCGCTGCGGCGTTTTCATCCAGATCATCGGGGCCAAGCTGCGCCACCGTAACCGTATCTACGCCCGCGCTTTCCAGCGCCTCGATATCGGCGGCACCCAGCACCTGCCCCTTGGCGATGCGTCCGCCTTTAACGCGGATCGAGTGGGCCAGTATCGCGCCTTGCGCCTTGGCAACCGGTTCCTCGCCGAAGGTCATGGGCGGGTTCCCGGGCGGCGCAGGCGCTCGACGATCTGCGCCATGATCGAAACGGCGATTTCAGCCGGAGAGTTGGCCCCGATATCGGCCCCGACCGGCGCATGGATCCGCTCCAGGCCCTCAACACCTGCCGCGCTAAGGCGTGCCACGCGTTTCGCATGGGTGCGGGTGGAACCCAGACAACCCAGATAGAATACCGGCGCGCGCAAAGCCTCGATGATGGCGGGGTCGTCAATCTTGGGATCGTGGCTCAGGGTGACCACGGCCGAGCGCGCATCCAGCGCCAACTCGCGCAGCGCCGCGTCAGGCCAGTCATGGATAAGGGTTTCACCGGGAAAGCGGGTCTCGCTGGCAAAGGCGGCGCGCGGGTCAACCAGAACAGGCGCGAACCCGGCCAGCCGTGCCATTTTCACCAGCGGTTGCGCAATATGCACCGCGCCGACGATGACCATGCGCAGCGGCGGGTTGTGGATGCCGGTAAACAGGTCGCCGTCCAGCCCCGACTTGTCCGAGACGAACCGCGCCGCAACCGCAGGATCGTCGGCCCCTTTCAGGGCGCGCTGCCAGTTTTGCAGGTTCACCACATAGGCCACCGGCACCCGCGCGGCCCGCTGCGATGCCAGCGTCTGCAACAGCCCGATATCCGGCCCCTGCCCTATGCCGATCGGCTCTACCAGAATGCGGATCGTGCCGCCACAAGCCAGCCCGACGGCAAAAGCATCCTGATCGGCGACCCCGAATTCCAGCACGATGCAGCGGCCGGTTTCCAGCGCTTCCAGCGCCTCTTCGACCACCGCGCCCTCGACACACCCGCCCGAAACCGAGCCCATCAGATCCGCATCCCCCGAAATCACCAACTGGCTGCCGACCGGACGCGGGGCCGAACCCCAGGTCTCTATTACCGTGGCCAGCGCAACGGTTTTACCCTGCGCCAGCCAGTCCAGTGCGATTTCAACCGTATTGTCAAAGTTCTGCATCCCTGCCCCCGATT
>JALXER010000020.1 GCA_027069385.1 Paracoccaceae bacterium | reverse complement strand
TGCGCAGTTTATGGGCCTGACCCGCTGGGACAGCTCGGACGAGGTGCTGGTTACGCCCAGTCTGCAAGGCGGCTGGTTTGCGGTGCCCGACCCGAATCCATTGCTGGAATTCCAGACCCGCTATCAACTGGCCTATGGCACCGAGGCCCACAGCCTGTCGGGGCTGGCCTATGACGGGGTTGCCGCCGTCGCGGCGATGATCCAGGCGGCGCGGGCCGCCGGAGATTCCAACGCCTTTTCCATCCAGCGCCTGACCGATCCGGCCGGATTTGCCGGTGTGACCGGCATTTTCCGGTTCCGCACCGACGGTACGCCCGAACACGGGTTGGCGATCATGCAGGTATCCAACGGAGTCGCAACCGTGGTTTCCGCCGCTCCGCGTAGCTTTGGCGCTGCTGGCGGGTTGTAAATTTGGCCTATCGTGACGAAGACCTAACACTGGGCGGGTTGATCGACTCGCCCAGCGTGATTCTGGACCGCGCCGCGCTGGCAGAGGGGCTGGCGCAGGATATCGATGGGCTTACCAGCGCCAGCGATATCCGTGCGGCGCTGGTGGCGCGCCTGCAAGGGGCCATGGCGCAGGGGCGGCAGGTGATTGCCGATGTGCTGGCGCGTGACCCGTTTCGGGCGCGCGCGGCCACACGGGCCTATGCGTGGCTGACCGACCAACTGGTGCTGCAAACGCTGGACACCACCATCACCCATCTGCACCCGCAAAGCGTTCCCACCGCGTCCGAACGGCTGTCGGTCATCGCGGTTGGTGGCTATGGGCGCGCGGAGATGGCTCCGTTTTCCGATGTGGACCTGCTGTTTCTGATTCCGTACAAGCAAACCGCATGGGGCGAAAGCGTGATCGAAAGCACTCTTTACACCCTGTGGGACCTGCGCCTGAAGGTCGGCCACGCCACCCGCACCGTCGATGATTGCATCCGCCTTGGCCGCGAGGATTACACCATCCGCACCGCGCTGCTGGAACACCGGTTTCTGAGCGGGGATCAGGAACTGGCGCAAGAGCTGGATAGCCGCCTGTGGAAAGAACTGTTTCACAACACCGCTTCCGAGTTCATCGAGGCCAAGCTGGCCGAACGCGAGGCCCGCCACGAGAAAAACGGCGGCGCGCGCTATGTGGTCGAACCGAATGTCAAAGAGGGCAAGGGTGGCTTGCGCGACCTGCAAACCTTGACCTGGATCGCCAAATACATCAACCACACCGCCACCCTGCGCGAGGCCATCGCCAAGGGGTTTCTGACCGATGAAGAATACGCAATTTTTCTGGAGGCCGAGAATTTTCTGTGGACCGTGCGCACCCATCTGCACCTGATCACCAACCGCGCCACCGAAAAGCTGACCTTTAACAATCAGGTTGAACTGGCCGCGGCGCTGGGCTTTGCCGACAAGGGGCGGCGGCGCGGGGTTGAATATTTCATGCAGCAATATTTTACCCATGCCAAGGCGGTCGGAGAGCTGACCCGTATCTTCCTGACCGACCTGGAGGCCCGCCACGTCAAGGCCAAGCCCACCATCGGGCGGCGCATTCTGAACGCCCTGCGCCCGCATCGCGATACCACGCCACACGGCTATATGCTGCATGACGGGCGGCTGGATGTAGACGACCCGACCGCCTTTCTGGCTGACCCGATCAACATCATGCGGCTGTTCGAAGAGGGGCTGCGCTCCGAAATCCTGATCCACCCCGATGCCATGCGCCTGATTGCCCGCAACCTGCACCTGATCGACGATGATTTCCGCGCCAACCCCGAGGCCAACCGGATTTTCATGGACCTGCTGTTGTCGCACAACAACCCCGAACGCGCCCTGCGGCGGATGAACGAATTGGGGGTGCTGGGGGCTTTTATTCCGGAATTCGGCGAGATCGTCGCGATGATGCAGTTCAATATGTACCATTCCTATACGGTCGATGAACACACCATCCAGTGCATCTCGAACCTGTTCAAGATCGAACAACAGGGGCTGGTCGAGGATGTACCGATTTCCTCGGAGATCCTGAAAGCCGGGATCAATCGAAAGGTGCTTTATGTGGCGTTGCTGCTGCATGATATCGGTAAGGGCCAAACCGAGAGCCATTCTGTCGTGGGTGCGCGCGTGGCCCGCAACCTGTGCCCGCGCCTCGGGCTGGACAAGGATGAAAGCGCCATGGTCGAATGGCTGGTGCTGCACCATCTGCTGATGTCCGACGTGGCGCAGAAACGCGATATTTCCGATGCGCGCACCGTGCAGGATTTTGCCGATCTGGTGGAAACGGTCGATCGTCTGAAACTGCTGCTGGTGCTGACTGTGTGCGATATTCGCGGCGTCGGGCCGGATGTCTGGAATAACTGGAAGGCCATGCTGCTGCGCCAGCTATATGGCGAAACCGTTCATGCGCTGACCGATGCGCAGGCCGACAGCCGCGACGAGCGCGAGGCGCAGGCCAAGGCGGCGTTGCGCGCGCGGCTGCCCAAATGGACCAAGGCCAAACGGGCGGCGGAATGCGACCGGCACTATACCCCCTATTGGCTGGGGCTGGATACCGACACGCATCTGGTCTTTGCCCGCCTGATCCAGAAACGCGGCGACGCCGAATTCACCTCGGATATCAAACCCGACGCCCAGCGTGACGCGACCCGCGCCTGTTTTGTCATGCACGACCATCCGGGCCTGTTTGCCCGCCTGGCCGGAGCGCTGGCGCTGGCC
>JALXER010000019.1 GCA_027069385.1 Paracoccaceae bacterium | reverse complement strand
AGCACGTCGGCCATGATCTGGCACGGGTGGGTGCGGTTGGTCAGCCCGTTGATCACCGGCACGCTGGCAAACTCGGCCATCTCGTAAAGGATGCTTTCCTCGAAAGTGCGGATCATGATCATGTCCACATACCGGCTTAGCACGCGGGCGGTGTCGGCGATGCTTTCACCGTGGCCAAGCTGCATATCGGCACCCGACAGCACCATGGTTTGCCCGCCCATCTGGCGCACCCCCACGTCAAAGGAAACGCGGGTGCGGGTGGACGGTTTTTCAAAGATCAAGGCCACCATATGATTGGCCAGCGGCTGTTCCGCGTCGGGCGTGCCCTTGGGCAGGCCCTTGCGCGCATCCTTAATGCGTTTGGCCTCGTCGATCATGGTGCGCAGGTCGGCGGGGTCGGTGTTATGGATGTTCAAAAAGTGGTTCATTGGGATGACTCCAGCGCGGTTGCCACCTGGTCAAGGCGCCACAGGGCCTCGTCAAGGTCATAGATATCGATGTTGAGCGGCGGCAACAGGCGCACCACATTGTCCGAGGCCGGCACGATAATGACCTTGTGGTCATAGCCCGCATTGACCACATCCATGACCGGCACCTTGCAGCCCAGCGCCAGCATCAGCCCCTCGCCGCGCACAAATTCGAACACGTCGGGATGGGTGGCGACAAGGCTTTCCAGCCCCTGACGCAGATGACCGGCCAACCGGCTGACATCCTCCATAAAACCCTCGCGGGTCATTTCGGTCATCACCGCGCATCCGATGGCACAGGCCAGCGGGTTGCCGCCATAGGTAGAGCCGTGCGTGCCCGCAATCATACCGCTTGCGGCGCGTTCGGTTGCCAGACAGGCCCCCAGCGGAAAGCCCCCGCCAATGCCCTTGGCCACCGTCATGATATCGGGAGTCACGCCGAACCATTCATGGGCGAACAGCTTGCCGGTGCGCCCCATGCCGCACTGGATTTCGTCAAAGACAAGCAACAGGTCGTGTTCTTTCGCCAGCGCCTGCAACTCTTTGATAAAACAACCGCGCATAACACGAATGCCGCCTTCGCCCTGCACGGGTTCCAGCATGATCGCTGCCGTGGCCGGAGTGATTGCGGCCCTGACGGCCTCTATGTCGTCAAAGGGCACCTGCACAAAGCCGGGCAAAAGCGGCCCGAACCCGTCTACCATCTTGGCCCCGCCCGAGGCGGCAATCCCCGCACTGGACCGCCCGTGGAACGCCCCTTGAAAGGTGATGATCTCCAGCTTGTCGGGCTGGCCCTGATCGTGGAAATACTTGCGCACCATCTTGACCGCCAGCTCTATCGCTTCGGTGCCCGAATTGGTGAAAAACACCGTATCGGCAAAGGTGTGCGCCACCAGTTTTTCCGCCAGCGCCTGCTGGTTGGGAATCTGGTAAAGGTTCGACGTGTGCCACAGTCGTCGGCCCTGCGCTTCCAGTGCTTCAACGAGCATCGGGTTTGCGTGGCCCAGACTACAGGTGGCAATGCCTGCCCCCATATCCAGATAACGATCCCCGTTCTCGGTCTCAAGCCAAGGGCCCTGACCTTTCACGAATGAAAGCGGTGCCCGCGCATAGGTTGGCAATACCGGGCTGATCACGTCGGTTTCTCCTTTTCCAAAACCATAAAAACGCCCGAAATCGGGCGCTGGGGCAGTCTTGCCGCAAACCTGCCGCCAAGTCAATTGCGCATGTGGGGTCGCAGGTATAGGCTGATACGCATGTTGCATATTCGCGCCCTGACCCGCCCCGGCCTTGGACCGGTTGATCTGGACATCGCCAGCGGCGAGATACTGGCGCTGACCGGCCCTTCGGGGGCGGGGAAGTCGTTGTTGCTGCGCGCCATCGTCGATCTGGATTGCAATCAGGGCACCGTGCGCACCGGCCTGATGGACCGCGCGCAGGTCGGGGCCGAGGTCTGGCGCAAATCCGTGGCCATGCTGCCCGCCGAAAGCGGCTGGTGGGAAGATGGCGTCGCGGCGCATTTCACCGCACCTGACACCATACAAAAGCGCCTGCCCGAACTGGGGTTGCCGATCGAGGCGATGGGCTGGCAGGTGGCCACCCTGTCCAGCGGCGAGCGCCACCGGCTGGCCCTGCTGCGCCTGCTGGAAAACGACCCCGATGTGTTGTTGCTGGACGAGTTGACCGCGGCGCTGGATCCCGAAACCACCGTCAAGGTAGAATCCCTGCTGGGCGGGCTTGCGGCCTTGGGCAAGACGATCCTGCTGGTAACCCACGACCCCGACCAACCGGCCCGCCTTGGTGCCCGGGTGGCACGGATCGAAGCGGGGCGAATGGTATGAGCTATGTCAATCTGGATTACCTTGATCTGGTGATCGCCTCGGCCTTGCTGGTGATTAACGGTGTGCTGTCAATCCGGTTCTCGCTGGGGTTGGAGCGCAAGTTGCTGGTGTCCGCGCTGCGGATGATCGTGCAATTGCTGGTGGTCGGGTTTCTGCTCAAGGGGTTGTTCTCGATGGCCTCGCCGTGGCTGACCGCGCTGGTGGCGCTGGTCATGGTGGGCTTTGCCGGACGCGAGATCATGGTGCGTCAGGAACACCGGTTGCGCGGGTTCTGGGGGCTGGGGCTGGGTACCGGCGCGATTGCCTTTGCCGGTGTCGGGGTCACCATGTTGGCGCTGGGCGCGCTGATCCGGCCGGACCCGGGGTGGACACCGCGCTATGCGCTGCCGCTGCTGGGC
>JALXER010000018.1 GCA_027069385.1 Paracoccaceae bacterium | reverse complement strand
GCAGATAGGCCGCGCCCGACAGCAATCCGGACGTCAAAACCGACCCGCAGAATCTGGCCTATATCATCTATACCTCGGGCTCCACCGGCCAGCCCAAGGGGGTCGGGATTGCGCATGCCAGTCTTGCCGCCAAGATCGCCGCCTTTGTCGCGCAGGTCGGGCTGGATGCAACCGACCGCGTGTTGCAGTTTTCCACCCCAAGCTTTGACATCTCGATAGAGGAAATTTTCCCCACCCTGTCAACCGGTGCCACCCTTGTACTGGCCGACAAGCTTGAATTCGACGCGGCGCAGGAATTCACCGCGCTGCTGGCCGACCGGCAGGTTACGCTGGTCGACCTGCCGACCGCCTATTGGCAGCAATGGGTTGGCAATCTGACCGCGCAAACCATGCCCGCGACCCTGCGCACCGTTGTGGTGGGCGGCGAAGCGGTCAGCGCGGCCCATCTTGCCAACTGGGCCGCCATTGCCCGCCCCGACCAGCGCTGGTTCAACACCTATGGCCCGACCGAATCCACCGTTACCGCCAGCCATTTTGCATGGCAGACCGGCGACCCCCTGCCCGAACCTGTGCCCATCGGCACCCCCGATGCCCATGCACGAATCTATATCCTTGACCGGAACCTGAACCCTTGTCCGGTTTCGACACCGGGCGAGGTGTATATCGCGGGCAACGGTATGGCGCGCGGCTATCTGCAGGCACCCGGACGCACTGCCGCCGCCTGGCTGCCCGACCCGTTCGGCCCTGCCGGTGCGCGCATGTACCGGACCGGCGACAGGGCGCGCTGGAAGCCGGACGGAAAGATCGAGTTCATCGGGCGCACCGACCATCAGGTCAAGATTCGCGGTTATCGGGTGGACCCGACCGAGGTCACCGCCGCCCTGCTTGCCGCCCCCGATGTGCGTGACGCAATTGCCAGCATCTCGGCGCAGGGGCAACTTGTGGCGCATCTGGTCGGCTCGCCGGACCTTGAACGGCTGAAATCCCATCTCACGGCGCATTTGCCGTCGTATATGTTGCCGTCTGGGTATGTTGTGTTGGACGCATTGCCGTTGACGGTTGGGGGGAAGGTTGATGTGGGGGCTTTGCCGGGCGTTGATGTGGCGGTTGATTCGGCGGGGTATGTGGCGCCGGAAGGCGCGGCCGAGGAGGCGCTGGCAGCGATCTGGGCGGGGGTGCTGGGGCTGCCCCGGGTCGGGCGGCAGGACCATTTCTTTGAACTGGGCGGGCATTCGCTGCTGGCAACGCAGGTGGTCTCGCGGGTGCGGGCCGAGTTGGGCGTCGATCTGGAACTGCGCGCGCTGTTCGAGCATCCGGTGCTCAAGGATCTGGCGGCGGCGCTCGGAAGCGAGGCGCCGGGCCTGCCGGGCATCAGCGCGCAGCCGCGCAACGGGCCGCTGCCGCTGTCGTTCTCGCAATCGCGGCTGTGGTTTCTGGACCAGCTGGAACCGGGCAGCGCCTTTTACAACATCACCGCCGGGCTGCGGATTTCGGGGGCGCTGGACGAAGCGGCCCTGCGCGCTGCGCTCGACCTGATTATCGCCCGCCACGAGGTGCTGCGCACCCGTTTTGCCCTGCAGGACGGCGCGCCGGTTCAACTGGTTTCACCCGCGGCGCGCTTTGATCTGCGGGTGCAGGACCTGCGCGGGCAGGACCCGAGTACCGCCCTTGCTGCGGCGCACAAAACCGAGGCCGAAACCGGCTTTGATCTGGGCACGGGGCCGCTGATCCGCGGGCAGTTGCTGCGCCTGACTGATGACGAAACCGTGCTGCTGGTCAGCATGCATCACATTATTTCCGACGGCTGGTCGATGGGGGTTTTCGTGCGCGAATTTGCGCGGTTCTATCCCGATTTTGCCGCCGGAAACCGCCCCGATCCGGCGCCGCTGCCGGTGCAGTTCGCCGATGTGGCGATCTGGCAGCGCGAGGTGTTTCAGGGCGCGGAACTGGCGCGGCAACTGGGCTATTGGCAGGCGCAGCTGACCGGCGCTCCGGCGCTGCTGGAACTGCCGGCCGACCACCCGCGCCCCGCGGTTCAGAGCCACCGCGGCGCGACGCATGCCTTTGATATCCCTGCCGATATTGCCGATGCCCTGCAAGGGCTGGCGCGGGCGCATGACGCGACTTTGTTCATGGTGCTGGCGGCAGCTTACGCGGTTTATCTGGCGCGGATCAGCGGCAGTCAGGATGTGTGCTTTGGCACCCCGATTGCCAACCGGCAGGCGGGCCAGACCGAGGAACTGATCGGGTTTTTCGTCAACACGCTGGTGCTGCGCAGCACGGTTGATCCGCGCGCCGGATTCGATCAGGTGCTGGACGATATGCGCCGCACCGCGCTGGATGCCTATGCCCATCAGGACGTGCCCTTCGAGCATCTGGTCGAGGCGCTGAACCCCGAGCGCTCGCTGTCGCACACGCCGCTGTTCCAGACCATGTTTGCACTGCAAAATGCGCCGCTGCAACCGCTGGATTTGCCCGGCCTGACCCTGCACCCCGAGCCGCCCGCAACCACCACCGCCAAGTTCGACCTGACCTTCAGCCTGAGCCCCGCCGCGGGTGGTGGCCTGTCGGGCAGCATTGAGTATGCGAGCGACCTGTTCCGGGGGGAAACGGTGGCGCGGATGGCGGCGCAGTTTGTGGAACTGCTGCGCAGCATCGCCCAAAACCCCGCCACCAAAACCGCCCGCCTGACCCTCATCCCCCCCGACG
>JALXER010000017.1 GCA_027069385.1 Paracoccaceae bacterium | reverse complement strand
CCCTAGGCGCGTCCCGACCTTCCCCCACCCACAACCCCATGCTAGCGCAGCGACCCGCCCGATGGCGAAGCCGAGGGCGTGGCCCAAACGGAAGGGGTGAAATGCGTAAGCATTTCTGCCCCTGTAGTGCGGGAGAGGCCCGTGCGTGCTAGCGGATCATCTGCGGACGAACCTTGAGTTTCGGGCGTTGCGCCGGATCCAGATGCCGGTTCAGGCGACGATAGGCAAAGCCGAACAGCGCAATAATACTAAGCGTGAACATGACAAAATACATCGCCACAATCGGGTACGGGATAAACGGGTTAAAGGTTTTATCGGCAAAATAGCTGGCATAATAGAGCGCATCGCCGGATTGTCGGAACGCCGGAAAGCTGGAAAAGAACACCAGCGTGGTCGCGTGGGCCATAAAAATCGCCTCGTTGGTATAGGACGGCCACGCAAGGCGCATCATGGTTGGCCAGACCACGCGACGGAACTTTTTCCAGGGAGACAGGCCAATCGCGTCCGCCGCTTCCAGATCGCCCTTGGGGATACTGCGCAGCGCACCATAAAAGATCTGCGCCGAATAGGCCGAGGTATTCAGGAACAGCACTATCAGCGCGCCCAGCCATGCCTTGGTCAACCAGCGCGTTTCGATAGTGATTTCGGTAAAGCCGAGGTTCAGGTCAAACCCCAGTTTGGGCAACAGCACGAAGGTCTCGTAGAACAGGAAAAACTGGATAAACAGCGGAGACCCGCGAAACACAAAGATAAACGCCGCCGCCGGTCTGGACAGCCACTTGTTCGGGCTGTTACGCGCCACCGCCACGATCGTTGCCAGCCAAAAGCCCAGAAACAGCGCCACAAAGGCAAAATACACGTTCCAGATCATCCCCGAGCCGATCAGCACAAACTGGTCGCACAGGGTGAAATCGGTTTTGGGCAACAGGCGTTCGCCATAACCGATCGACCGGAACGCGTAATCGGCAATCGTCTGGGTGCAACTGCTCATACCGCACCGCCTTGCGTGGCCATGCCACGCGAAACCCGCCGGGTCAGGCGCGCAAAGAATTTCTCGCTAACCCAGGTCATCAGCAGATAAAATACCATCAGTGCCATAAAATAGGCCAGCCGCCAGTCCGGATGCGGATAGGAAAAGATAGAGGTCTTGGCCCCGCCCAGTTCCCGCGCCCAATAGACGATATCCTGAATACCCAGCAAAAACAGGATCGGCGTTGCCTTGATGAAAATCATCCACAGGTTTGACAGGCCGGGCAAGGCGTAAACCCACATTTGCGGCAGATGGATGCGCCTGAATATCTGGCGAGGCGACATGCCAAACGCCGCCGCGGTTTCAAGCTGCCCCTTGGGCACCGTATTCAGCGCGCCGTAAATCGTGTTGGCCGCAAAGGCCCCGAACACCACCGCAAAGGCAAACAGTGCCTGAAAAAAACCGTAAACCTGATGGACCCATTGCGGCGATGTGCTTAGCGGCATTTTTGCCGCCGGACATACCACAAAATCATTGCCCTGCCGCACCGGCTGGTCCCAGTCGGGGCACAGCACAATATGGCGCATATACTCGATCCCCTGATCCAGCGCGATCAGGGCAAACAAAAAGAACACAATATCCGGAACACCGCGCACCATCGACGTATAGGCAACCCCCAACCACCGTAACGGCGCAAACTTGGAGCGCCGCGCCAACGCACCGCCAAAGCCGAGCAGCAGGATAAACGGAGTCGTAATGACCAACAGCGCAATCACAATGCCAAAACTACGATAAAAGGCCAGATGTTTGCCTGTGGTCAGATAGCAGGACCAATAGTCGAACCCGACCAAAGCATCCGGGTTGGCGCAATACTCAAACATATATGTTTCCTAATCCGGAGCCGCACCGCGATGCGGCCCCGTAGGGTGCATAGTTTCTACGCACCGTTTTAGTGGCTTACCATTCAACCACGCGACCGTCGAACCATTTGGCGATCAGCGCCGTCAGGCTGCCATCGGCTTTCATCGATTCAATCGCGGCGTTCATGCGGTCTTTCAACTCGGAGTCGGATTCCCGAACGCCCATGCCAACACCGCCACCAACGGCAACATCTTCCCCAACGAATACCAGTTCGCCACCGGATTCTGCGACGATCGGTTCAAGGAAGGCGCGGTCTGCCAGAACCGCGTCGGCCTCGCCCGAGCGCACGGCGGCAACGGTTTCGTCAGCGGTGGGGTATTCCACCACGGTTGCACCGCTGCTTGCCACATATCCGGCCTGAATGGTTGCGGTTTGTGCCGCGACAACGCCCATGGTGACGTCATCACCGGCACCGGCCAGCGCCATATAGGAAGACGGGTCGGCAGGGAAATATTCTTGTGTAAAGTCAATGACTTCGTCACGCTCCGGCGTGATCGACATCCCGGCGATGATGGTATCATAGTTGCCCGAAACAAGGTTCGGAATAATCGAATCCCAGTCATTGGCAACCCAGACGCAGTCATAGCCCGCGCGTTTGCACAGCTCGTCGCCGAGTTCACGTTCAAAGCCGTCAACCTCGCCCGCATCGTTGATAAAGTTATACGGAGGGTAAGCACCCTCGGTGCCCATGCGGATGGTTTCAGCCATCACCGGCGCGGCGGCAAATGCCCCGAGCAGCGCGACAGACGCGATCAGTTTGGTTACAGTTTTCATTCTTTTCTCCTTGAGTTGAACTTGGTTTTTTTACAGGGTGCTTACCC
>JALXER010000016.1 GCA_027069385.1 Paracoccaceae bacterium | reverse complement strand
GATCAGGGGGCGCTTGTGTCGGGGCAGGGGGGCAACCTTGCGATTGTTACGGCCTATAATGATATGCTGAGCGCCCATCAGCCCTTTGAACGTTTTCCCGACCTGATCCGCACTGCCGCGCGCGATGCGGGCGGTACGGCACAGGTGGCGGGGGGCGTTCCGGCCATGTGCGACGGGGTGACCCAGGGTCAGCCCGGCATGGAGCTTAGCCTGTTTTCCCGCGACCTGATCGCCATGAGCGCGGGCGTGGCGCTGTCGCATAACGTGTTTGACAGTTCTGTTTACCTTGGGGTCTGCGATAAGATCATCCCCGGCCTGGTCATCGCCGCCGCCACCTTTGGCCACCTGCCCGCCGTGTTCCTGCCTGCCGGCCCGATGACATCAGGCCTGCCGAATGACGAAAAAGCCCGTGTGCGCCAAGAATTTGCCGAAGGGAAGGTTGGCCGCAAAGAGCTTATGGCTGCCGAGATCGCCAGCTATCACGGCCCGGGCACCTGCACCTTTTACGGCACCGCCAATACCAACCAGATGCTGATGGAGTTTATGGGGTTGCACCTGCCCGGTGCCAGCTTCATCAACCCCAACACGCCGTTGCGCGACGCGCTGACCGTTGAGGGCACCAGGCGGGCGCTGGCGATTTCCAATCTTGGCAATGAATATACGCCGGTCAGCGAGATCCTCGACGCCAAGGCGTTTGTGAACGGTATCGTTGGCCTGAACGCCACCGGCGGTTCGACCAACCTGCTAATCCATCTGCTGGCCATGGGCCGTGCGGCGGGGATCGTGCTGGACTGGGAGGATATCTCCGATATCTCCGACGCCGTGCCGCTGATTGCGCGGGTGTATCCCAACGGCCTCGCCGATGTGAACCACTTCCATGCGGCGGGGGGCTTGGGCTACATGATTGGCGAATTGCTGGGCGCGGGCCTGCTGCATCCTGACACCCGCACCGTGGTGGGCGAGGGGCTGGAGGCCTACACGCGCGAGCCGAAACTGCGCGATGGCGAGGTGGTTTATGAGAGCGGCGCGCGGCAAAGCGCCAATGATAAAATCCTCAAAACCGTGGCGGAGCCGTTCCAGAAAACCGGCGGCATCAAGCGGCTTAAGGGCAACCTTGGCAATGCGGTGATGAAGACCTCGGCCGTGGACCCGACTCGCCATATCATCGAAGCCCCCGCGCGGGTTTTCCATGATCAGGACGCGGTGAAAGCCGCGTTCAAGGATGGCAGCCTTGACGGAGACGCCGTGGTGGTGGTGCGCTTTCAAGGGCCAAAGGCCAACGGAATGCCCGAATTGCATTCGCTGTCGCCGGTTCTGGGCATCCTGCAAGGGCGCGGGTTTAAGGTGGCGCTGGTCACCGATGGGCGCATGTCGGGCGCATCGGGCAAGGTGCCCTCGGCGATTCATGTGTCGCCCGAGGCTATGGATGGCGGGGAGATTGCCAAGCTGCAAGATGGCGACATGGTGCGGGTGGATGCGGTGAGCGGGGCGCTGGATGTGCTGGACAAGGCCGTGCTGGACCGCGACCCCGTCACTGCCGACCTGTCCGCCAACGGCCACGGCACGGGCCGTGAAATGTTCGAGATTTTCCGCCGCTTTGTCGGCAGTGCAGAAACAGGAGCCAGCGTGATATGATTGAAACGATTGAAGAATTAGAGGCGCTTTACGGCACACCCAAAGCGCCGTCGCTGGTGAAGGTCGCCACCGAAATCACCCCGAGTTACCGCGCCATTATCGAAGCCGCCCCCTTTGTGGCGCTGGCCACGGTGGGGCCGGAGGGCACCGATTGCACCCCGCGCGGCGACCAAGGCCAAGTGGTGTTTATCGAGGACAGCCACACGCTGGCGCTGCCCGATTGGCGTGGCAATGACCGTATGGACAGCCTCAGGAACGTGGTGCGCGACGGGCGGGTGTCGCTGATGTTTCTGGTGCCCGGCTCCAGCATGATCGTGCGGGTCAATGGCCGCGCGAAGCTCAGTGCCGAGGCCGAGAAACTGGCGCAATACGGCAAAGGCGGCAAGCTGCCCCGCACGGTGATGCTGATCAGGATCGAGGAGCTTTACTTCCAATGCGCCCGCGCTGTGATGCGGGCCGACCTGTGGAACGTGGCCAATACGCCCGAGATTCCGACGGCTGGCGATATCCTCCACGAGATGACCTCGGGGGAATTCGAAGGCAAAGCCTATGACGAAACATGGCCCGAACGGGCCGCAAAAACCCTATGGTGACCCGATGCGCATAACCCCCCAAGACGCCTGTAAACGCAACCGCGAGATCTGCGACCTGGCCCCGATTGTACCGGTGCTGGTGGTGGAAAACGCCGCCGATGCCCGACCGCTGGCCGAGGCCCTGGTGGCCGGTGGGTTGGCCGCGCTGGAGGTAACGCTTCGCACCGATGCAGCGCTGGAGGCCATTGCCGAAATGGCCAAGGTCAAGGGCGGCGTGGTCGGGGCGGGCACCCTGATCACGCCGCGCGACGTTGAAAACGCCGTGGCTGCTGGCGCGCGGTTTGGGGTTTCTCCGGGGGCCACTGACGAGCTGATTGCAGCGTGCGAGGCGCTCGGGCTGCCGCTGCTGGCAGGGGCGGCGACGGCCACCGAGGCGATGCAAATGCTGGCGCGCGGCGATGACCTACAGACACTCCCTCCGGCCGCAGCGTCGGGCGAAGCCAACGCCCTCAAGGCCAGCGCCGCGCCCTTGCCGCCAACCAGCTTTTGC
>JALXER010000015.1 GCA_027069385.1 Paracoccaceae bacterium | reverse complement strand
CTCGACCGTCGATGGCCCCGGCCTGATGAACGGTTCGATCAAGCTGCCGATGCCGAGCGAAGAATTCCTGAACGGTTGTCAGATCGAAATGCTTGGCGTGGGCCAAGTCAAAGGCACCATGAGTGCGGAAGGTCTGGCGCGGCGTCTTGTCCCGCAGTGGGAGGCGTTCCTCGATGCCGCAGGCGCAGACACGGTGCGTGTCACCGGCAGTTTTTACAATTTCTGATCGGAGGCACGATGAAACGCGCGGCAAAACGAAAACTCAACAAAACTTCCCGTGCCGATGCAGTGCGTTCGGGGATATCGCTCACGGCTGCAATCAAGATCAATGGCCAGTTGCTTTTTGCCTTCCTGCTGGGCGGTGCTTCCTGGTGGCTGTGGCCTTCCTCACCAAAATGGTGGGGGCTTGGCATGGTCAGCATCGTGCTTGGCGCGGGCTCATTGGGAAAGCTCATCGAAGCCCTGCGCTCGATGGGCAAAATCTACGCCCGTGAAAAGGAGCTTTCCCGCTTGGCCGCGACTGCCCGGTCTCCGGTTCAATCTGATCTGGCCAATGACAGCGCCATGGAAAATGCGGGGATGTTCGATGACTAAGCCGGTCAAACGTCTGCTCGGGATCAACAAGAAAGATGGCAGGGCGATCTTTGCCCCAAGAGATTCCCACAGCATGCTGATGTCTGCCGCTGGTGGCGGCAAGACCACCTGCGGGGCCATTCCTTGGATATTGTCTCTGCTTGCCGACAAGTCCCGCGCAATCGTTGTCAATGATTGCAAGAATGGCGAGATAGCCGCGCAGCTCGCTGCCTTGTGCGAGGCTTACAGGCGCAAGGTTGCCATCATTGATGATTTTGCGGAGCTGGGCGCGGATAATCCCCACCGGATTCCCCTTTCCCCGTTTGGCAGTATCTTTCAGGCCGCCGGAGTTGAGGCTGGTGGCGAGTTGGTATTTGCCATGGATAATGCCGCGCATGCGCTTATCCCCGAGCCGCCCAATGACGCCAAAAATCAGTATTTCCGCGACTGGCCACGGCTGCTTTTGGAGTTTTGCATTTACGCGCTTTTCTCCCGCGACCCGAACCTGGCCGTGCCGGGTGGGGTCTGGTCGATGCTTGCCGACCCCGAGCTTTTGCTCAGCGCTGCGCGCATCGCGGTAGAAGAAGAGGATGCCAGCCTGCGCGCGCTTGGCGCGGATATTCTTGATATGGAGCGCCACAACAAAGAGCATTGGGGCCAGCACCGCTCGGCAGCGCTTAAGGCCTTGCGCATTTACAGTGCAGGCAGCCCGCTGCATCGGGCGGGCCGTTCTGCCAGCCTGACCCACGCGCAATTGCTCAAAGAGCGCTACGTGATATTCATCGTCGGGCCGCAGCGGCACATGGCACGCCTTGGCCCGCATTACGCGCTGCACCTGCAATCTTTTACCGATGCTGTCTTGTCCGGGGCTGGCGTTACGGTGGATTTCATCCTGGATGAAGCCACCAACGCGCCGCTCAAATCGCTGATTTCCACCATGACCGTAATCCGGGGCTATGGCGGCAATCTGCATTTCATCGCCCAGTCACGCTCGGAAATTCAGCGCGCCTATTCGGACAAGGAAACCGCAACAATCGAAGAAAACGCCGTGGTCAAACAGTATTTTGGCTTCTCTTCATTTGAAGAATGCGAGCGTATTTCCAGAGCCATCGGCGACACCCTGGTGCAGCAGCACAGCATGGGCCTTAACAGCGGCGCGGTTGATTTTACCACCAACATTGGTACCGGCAAGGACCGGTTGATCTCAGCCGAACAGCTGATGCGCATGCGCCCGGATGAGCAACTGATCCATGTGAAAAATGTCGGCTGGATTTTGTGCAACAAGGTCGCGCAGCACCAGATCGCCCCGTTTTGCCATGGTGAGCTTGCCGACAACCCGCTGGAAGGGCCGCAACTGCCCGCTGACCCCAAAGTCACCATCGAGATCAAAAAGGCGGACCTGCGATGAAACCGCGCTTCCTAAAACCCGGATATCTTGTTTGGATCATCGTACCTGCCGGTCTGTGGCTGACTTATTTCCTCATTGGGCTGCCGCACGTGATCTGGTCCTATTCCTGGATCGATCAGGGACAAGGCGCGGACCCGTTCGCATACCGCTACTACACGGAGTGCCGCTTCGTCGGGCCATACGGCCAGTTTGAACGTCCTGCCAAGGACGGGCGCTGCGCGTGGCTTCGCTTCTTTAAAGAGGAGGCGCGCTAATGTACTGCGGTCGATTGCATAAAGGGATCGCGCCATTCAAGCTTGAGGATGGCGGCAAGCTCTGCCCGGAAAAAGCTCTTCATTACATAGAGCACGGTTTCCTCATCGGTTGCGCCGCTGGCAATGTCCGCATCGCATTTTTCACGGGTCAGAAGGACCAGACAGAAAGGTTTGGTTTCCTTCCAGAACGTTTCATAATCCATTGGCTCAAGCCATTCTACAATCTCATCTATGTCTTTGAATCTTTTGAATGTCATAATGGTGCGATCCTATCAGATCGGCTTTGCTCCGCGCAAATTTCTGCTCCAAATGCGGGGGTTTCGCGATGACCAGCCTTTCACAAGAAGTCAAAGACCTGTTCCAGCCGCGCAGTGATTTGTTCGATCTGCGCCGTCAGGCGGCCAAGATTCTGAACAAGGAAGAATGGGCGGAATACAAAAAGCAGGCCGCCAAATTCGATGGTGAACGCCACTATGTCAAACGCGCTTATGAGCTCGAATATCCAGCCCGTATCGCCAAGGCGCAGCGCCGTTTGATCAATGAGGCCGGATCGGTAAAGCGCCGCTTGGTTCATAAGGTTTTTGGCGCTGATGCCTTTGACAAAACCGAAATCAACCGCCGCGCCAAAATTGACGTGCGCACGGCGCACAACAATGATCTTGCGCGGATCGATAAGCGCGAATGCGACGTGCTGCGCACAATGCTGAACAAATCCCAAAACCTCACCGCGCAGCGGGAAAAGCCAATCAAGGATTTTCAAAGGGCCGTGGATCGTCGCTCGGGGCAAGAGCAGCGCATGCGGTCAAGGAGCCGATAACCAAACCACCAAAAGGAAGGAGAAAACGATGAATGATGCAAATACGCAAAGCAATAATGAGGGTATCCGGAAAGCACGCGAAAGCTTTACTGGTCGCAATCTGACCGAAGCTCAGACAGATATCGTTGCCGGGCTGACCGGGATCATCAATCGCCATATTCAAAAGACCGGATCGTTCAGGGAGCCTTTGACCGACTACGCCCATGCCTTTGCGCGATCTGAAAAGTTCGACGCGATGAAGGGTGAAGTGATCATTCGGGATTTCTACACGGCCCGCTATGGCCGCACGATGAATGCCTCCCGCGAGGCTCTGCTCGAAAATGAAAAGAACCTGCCCGAGACCGCCCGCGAGCAAGCCCTGCAGGCTTCGCGGCAAACTCTGGATGCGATTTCTAAAGGTGAAACCCAGCCTTTCTACAAGGCCTATGACAGTGAAGGCTGCGCCCTTGCCAGGTCTTTGAACATCACTGAAAGCGGCGCAAAGCACCTGATGAGCGAAAGTTACCGCGAGGTTGAAGGGCGCGAGCTTTACGAGACCGGCAAGGCGCTTGAAGAAAAATATCACCGCCCCAGGGTCGAAGCCGCGCGCCAGGAGCGCGCGCAGACATTGCGCCAAAACCCGGCGCGCTAACCAAGGAGGAACGACTTGCCTGACCGGATAAGAGATCAATCCGAACGACGTTCCCTGCTGCAGCTCCTCGGGGCTGTCCAGCTTGGGTTACCTTGCGCGGTTTGTGGCGGCTCTGGCCTTTTCTGGGATGATCGGACGCAAGACGTCGAAACATGCGATGATTGCGACCGTTTGATTGAGTTTTTCCGCTCCCAGGAAGAGCCCGAACCCAAGAGCAACGTAATCTATCTGCACCGCGATCCAAACACCGGGAAACTGGATGATATTCCGTTCTGAGCGCCTTGGCCAAAGACGGAAAACCCTCTGTAACCCGCAGAAATTAGGGATTTTTTGCAAAATGTGGTACAATGAAAATGGGTCTAAAAAACCGCCTCCGAAAGGAGAAAAAATGGATGGTAGTATAACGAGTAAGTCAGGCATCGATGGCCTGAAGGTGGGGTTTGATAAATCTGCAAAACCTATTTTGACGGTGGATGTAGAGAAGTATCAAGGCTACCTTGATGACACGAACATGACAATTGCCCAGAAGGAAGAATTCCTCCAAGGCCTGTGGCACATAATCGTCAATTTTGTCGAACTGGGTTTTGGCGTGCATCCGCTGCAAGAAGTCTGTGGAAAAGACGCTGGAACCTGCACTCAAAACGCAAACGGCGCATTTGATGCGGTATCATCAGATGAACCCGAAATGGAAAACAACAAGGACGACATGCGCCCCTAGGCCGTGGAGGTAATATGGAACAGGCAGGAATTCAGGACAAAGAGATCAGCAAGGCAGTTATTTACTGCCGCGTGTCGAGTTCCAAACAAACCGTGCGCGGCGATGGACTGAATTCCCAGGAAACGCGTTGCCGGGATTTTGCCAAATACCGTGGCTATGATGTTGTGGAAGTCTTCCGCGACGATAGCTCAGGCAGTCTGACAACACGCCCTGGCATGCAGGCCATGCTCGAATACTTGCGAAAGCGTAAGAACGATCCCCACGCCGTAATCATTGATGACATCAGCCGCCTTGCGCGCGGTGTAATGGCACATTTTGAGCTGCGCATGAAGATCGACAAAGCCGGTGGCGTACTTGTCAGCCCTTCTATCGAGTTTGGTGAAGACTCGGACTCACAGCTTGTCGAAAACCTGCTGGCATCTGTGTCCCAGCACCAGCGCCAGAAAAACGGCGAGCAAACGGTGAACCGTATGCGGGCACGTATCCAAAACGGCTATTGGGTTTTCCAGGCTCCTGTAGGCTACCGCTATGAACGCAGCAGTGGCCAAGGCAAGATTCTCGTGCGCGATGAACCAAATGCTACCGCCTTGCAAGAGGCGCTCGAAGGTTACGCCTCGGGCCGTTTTGAAACGCAAGTTGAGGTAAAGCGGTTCCTTGAGCGGCAACCCTCTTTCCCAAAAGACCTGCCCGGCGGGCAAATCCGTAATCAGCGCGTCTATGACATGCTCACTCGGGTGATTTATGCGGGCTATATTGAAGCGCCAAAATGGAATATCCCGCTGCGCAAAGGACAGCATGAGGGCCTGATCAGTCTTGAGACCTTCGAGAAAATTCAAACGCGCCTGAAAAGCACAGCCAAGGCTCCTGCGCGAAAAGATATCAACGCGGATTTCCCATTGCGGGGATTTGTCCTCTGCAATGATTGCAGCAAACCGCTGACGGCTTGCTGGTCAAAGGGAAAGAACAAAAAATACCCTTACTATCTCTGCCCCACCAAAGGCTGTCCGAGCTACCGGAAATCGATCAAGCGCGACGAGCTTGAGGGCGCGTTTGAAGGTGTCCTGCAAAGCATACAACCTTCAGAAGGCCTGTTCGCCCTTGTGAAGGCGATGTTCCGCGATGTGTGGGATATGCGCCTTCAGCAATCATCTGATGCCGCTAAAGCGCACAAGAGCAATATCAAACGCCTCGACAAGCAGATTGACCAGCTTCTTGACCGTATTGTCGATGCAAACAACAGCTCTGTCGTCTCTGCCTATGAGAAGCGTATCGCCAAGCTGGAACGTGAAAAATTACTGGCAGAAGAACAACTCGCCAATGCGGCAAGCCAAGACATACCTATGAGGAGTCGTTCGAACACGCGATGCGATTCTTGGCAAACCCTTGGAATATATGGAAGAATTCTGATTTGACCCTAAAGAGAACAGTGCTCAGACTGGCCTTTGTGGAACCTTTACCATACTGCAGGAATCAAGGACTTCGAACACCTAAATTATCCTTACCATTCAAGGCTTTAGGTGATATTTTCAGCAACAAATGTGAGATGGTGCACCCGACAGGATTCGAACCTGTGGCCTCTGCCTTCGGAGGGCAGCGCTCTATCCAGCTGAGCTACGGGTGCTTGGGGGGTTATATAGGACAGGCGGAAAATGGTTGCAATCACCAAGTGAAGATTGTCGCAATGCAATGAAATGTGTTAAACAGGAACCGGTAAACGCTGTCGGAGCATTGATTGGAACACCCTTACAAAAACGAAGCAGGAGCACCGATAACCGATATTCTGTCGGAAATCCGGCAGCTTATCTCGGACGAGGCGGACCAACGCTATACCCGCGAACGCGAGGTTACGCGCACCGAAATGCTGATTCTACGCCCCGAATCGCGGGTGGATTTGCTGGTGCAGGAACCCGAACAGGTGATCGAGGTGCAGGCGGTTCCACAACAGGTTGAGGCCGAGGCCCGCCCGGAGTTGACCGAACCGCCCCAACAGGCTCCTTTGATCGAAGAACCGTCCCTGAGTGAATTGCGCGCCCTGATCCGCGAGATCGTGTTAGAGGAACTGGCGCGGGAAAAGGCGTTAGACTGGACGGCCTGACAGCCTGCTTTTGTATTTCGGCATCCGGGATTCGCGCTCAAGAATGCTCGGGTGGACAAAATCGGTTTTAGGGGAACCAAACCGGCGGTTTTTGCGAAACAGAAAGTATTTGCTGCTGCCCAGATAGGCGCCCTGCATCGCCCCGCAAGCGTCGGTTTCAAACATGGAGCGCCAGCCTTCGGGCAGGGGCAGGCCGCATTCGTCGGCGCGCTCCAGCATCCAGTTCAGCGACAGATTGGCCAGCGGGCGATATTGGGGCAGGTCATAGATATGGCCGCCCACATCGCTATGGGCACCGGGGAACCACGCCTGTTCCAGCCGACCGTGCCAATTGGGTTGGCATGTCCAGACAATTGGCGCAAAGGCGGTACGGTTTTCATCGGCAGCCAGCGCCTGAAAGGCGTTGCGGATCACCGGAGAAAGATCGTGGTTGTGAAACTCGGTAGCCATCGGGGTCAGGCGCGACAACAGCGGCAGCGGCACGCCAAGCGCCTTGACCGTATCCCAGACGCCGATCATCTCTATCTCTACCCGATCAGGATGGGTATAGGCGCGCACGAATGCTTTGGCGCGCTTGCTCAGGTGTTCAAGCTGGTAGTAGTTGAATGCCTTGGTTATCCGGTGATCATTGGCGAATCGGGCGCGCAGTAACCCGACCGTGGCGATCATCCCCGCGATAGAGCGCACCGCATAGGCCCCGCGGCTAAAGCCGAACAGCAAGATCCGGTCGCCGGGCTGGTACAGCGTGCACAACTCGCGATAGCCCGCTTGAATCGACTGGTTGATACCGCGTCCGGTAATCACATCAACCCATTTCATCAGCCCGTACCCCTGCACCCCGGGGTCATAGCCCACGGTCAGGTCGTCACTGGAGGGCAGCTTGCACAACAGCTTGTACAGCAGCCCGGCATTGGTTTCCTGACCCGGAGCAAGGCGGCTTAGCGTGCCATCGATGATAAAAACATGGGTGCGATTCATGGGTGATCTGGACCGGTTTTTTCAAAGCCTAGCAAATCGCCCGATCATTTGCATTCACATTTACGTAGCCCCGTCGGGAATGCCCTGAAACAGCCGTTGCAGCATCTGTGAAATCATGACCCGCTGGCTGCGCTGGCTATAATCGATCCTGCCGCCGACCTTGGCGCGAATTTGCGCCAGACCTGCTTCGTAAGCGGCAAAAAACGGGTTGCGGTTGATCGCGGCCAACAACATCGGGTTGGTGGGGTTCAGGGAGTCGTTCAACTCGGCAATCAGGGTGGTGTAGGCGTCGGGGTCGGTATCGCGCAACGCATCAAGGCGCGCTTGCGCCAAGTCCTGATCCATGTCGATCATCTCGGGCAGCGGGCGCGGGGTGCCGTTGGCAAATGCATCGGCAAAGCCGGTAAACTGCGGCTCCAACTCGGCGCTGAGCGTGGCCATGAAAGCCCATGTATCCTGCGAATAAACCCGCCGCACGAAGGGCGCATAACTTGCGGCAAAGCTGGTGGTGACGGCGGCGGCAATACCGAAAATCGGGGTCTGGTCCCCGTATTGGCGGTTAAGTTCCAGATAGCGGATGGTACGGGCGCAAAATCCCAGCCGGTCGTCCTCTTGGAACACCGGAAAAGGGTCGCGGTTGTTCTTGTCATAGTTCACCTGCGCGCCGCACAAGATGTGCTCGCCATTCCATGCGGGCAGCGTGGCCTGCGGGGGTTCGTCGGTGTTTTTGCCGGTTAGCCCGCAGGAAGCAGGGACAACCAGAATCAGGGCCAGGAACAGGTTACGCATGTCTTTTCTCCGTCACGGGGGAACGGGCGCAGAAAGCAGGGTTTGGCAGGGCAAGTCAACCGGCCTTTCGGCCATCGGCAAAGGACCGCCTTAGCACCTGTATCCTTACGCCGTTCTCCATGGTGTATTTCTGGCTAGCATTGCATTCGCGATGATGATGGGTTTTCTGGCGACGGCGATGAGGACGAGTTTGTGGGGTTTTCCTTTGCCCTTCAGGCGTTTGGCGAATTCTCTGAGCGTCGGATTGTGGTTTGAGGCGACCAGAGCGGCTTGATAGAGCGGTTCACGCAACCATGTTCGACCGCCTTTGATCTGCCGATGTCCGGCATATTTCCCGCTGTCACGGTTTATCGGGGCCAGACCGACAAGAGCGGCCGCCTGCTTTTCCCCCAGGTGTCCCGGCTCGGGCATCTGGCCGATCAGGGCTGCACTTACAACCGGACCGATCCCGGGGATTGAACGCAATATTTTGGCCCGACCCTTCAAGGTTTCGTCGCTTTGCAGCAAGGTTTCCATATCGGCCCCCGGTTGCCTGATCCGGGCTTCGAGCAATGCCATGAGATCATCATCCATCTCACCCGTCAGCTGCGAGTGACGCTGTTTGACCTGACAGGACAGCCGTTTGCGCATGGCGACCAACTGTCGCCTCTTACCAGTCAACACATTGAGATTGCGGAGTATTGCGACGGGCAACCGCCGCCCTGCATCAGGCCTGAATGCAATGAACCGCGCAATCAGGGGGCAATGCCCTTCCGGCGTATTTGGCAGGGTGAATTCCTGCTTTGTTTTGCTGTGAAAGACGCAAAAATCCGCCTTGGAAACATCAATGCCGACAAAGACTGTTTTATGTGCCATAATCGTCCTCTCT
>JALXER010000014.1:7541-30438 GCA_027069385.1 Paracoccaceae bacterium | reverse complement strand
CGGGCGAGGTTAGCGGGTCAATCGGGCGGCGATTTCGGCAAAGCGTTCGGCCTCGGTGCTGTCGGGATACAGGCGCACCACGGGGGTGCCGCTGTCCGAGGCCTCGCGCATTTGGCGGGTCAGGGGCAGGGCGCCCAGAAAGGCAATGCCCTGCGCCTCGGCCTCGGCTTCACCGCCGCCATGGCCGAACACGTTATCCTCCAGCCCGCAGCCGGCGCAGATATGGGTGGACATGTTTTCGATCAGGCCCAGCAGCGGGGTGCCGGTCTGGTGGAACATGTCAATGGCGCGGCGCGCATCGAGCAGTGCAACATCCTGCGGGGTGGTCACGATGATCGCGCCGTCAATCGGGGTTTTCTGGGTCAGGGTGATTTGCACATCACCGGTGCCCGGCGGCAGATCAACCACCAGCACATCAAGCGGCGCCCAGTCCACATCATGCAGCAATTGCTGGATGGCATTGGCCAGAATCGGGCCGCGCCAGACCAGCGCTTTGCCCGGCTCCATCAGAAAACCGACCGACATGACCTTGATTCCGTGCGCGGCAATCGGGATCAGCTTGTTTTCGCGCCCGATCGGGCGGCCGGTACTGCCCATCATCATCGGCACCGACGGCCCGTAGATATCGGCGTCCAGCAACCCGACTTTCAGCCCCTGATCCGCCAGCGCCAGCGCCAGATTGGCCGAGACGGTCGATTTGCCGACCCCGCCTTTGCCCGACCCCACCGCGATTATCCGCGCCACGCCCGCCACCTTTTGCGGCCCGTCCTTGCGGCGAGGATCAGGGGGCGGGGTGGTTGAACGCTCGGCGGTCAGCAGTACCGAGGCGGCCACAACGCCGGACATGGCCAGCAACGCGGCCTCTATCCGGGCGGGCAGGTCCTGCATGGCGGCGGCGTCGGTCGCATCCACATCCAGCACCACCTGCACCTTGCCCGCATCGATACTGACCGCCCGCGCCACGCCTTCGGTCACCAGCCCCTTGCCGGTGCGGGGATGGGTAAAGCGGTCCAGCCGGGCCAGAATATCGTCGCGAGTCGGGGTCATGGGGTGCTCCTGCACATGGGGTTTTCCCCTTTGAACGCGCCAGAGCGCCCGACGTCAAGCCTTTGGTTTGGCGCGCGGGGGTGCGACAATCTGTCCGGATCAGCCAACCTGCCAGCCCTATGACAAATTGTCATGCCGGGGCCGCCAAGGAAACCTGCCTTGGCGGTCGTTCAGGGGCTGAACCGGACAATTTGTCATGCTCAAAGTTTGGTAAAATACCACGTAACTAATTGTAAACATTAATAAATAACTAAAAAATCGTCTTTTGGCGTGCTAGGGATGAGTCGGATCAGGGGCCATGGCCCCGCAGAATAGAACAGGATGGCCAAGCATGTTGCGACGGATTCTTTTAGCCACGCTCGTTATCGCCGGTACCGGCGCAGGCGCACAGGAGGTGTTTATCGCCGGGGTCCACCCGGGTGAACGCCCGGCGGGGGCTCCGGTGATTACGGAATATGTCAAGGACGGTGCGTGGTATGCGCAGGCTTTGTTCGGGGTTGAATCCCCGTATCCGGCCAGCCTGCAGTTTTTGGAAGCACAAGGCGCGTGGTTCAACCCGTTTATCCATCCGGGCATGACCGGGCCTTATGACATTCGCGGCTGGCACGCATCCGAATGAGCCTGCGTCGCGCAAATCTTTCAACGGTTTCTGGGAAGACCCAGAGAATATCGGTGTGTGTTGGCGGCCAATTGGCACGGCAGAACACCAACAATCTAAGAGGAGCTATGAGTATGAAGAAATCAATTAAATCAGCTATGGCGGTCATCTTGTGTTCGGGGTCTCTCATTGCGACCAATGCGGTTGCACAGGATCAAACCGGCATGAATGGAATGTCGGGGATGGACGGGATGTCCGGTATGAACGGCATGTCAGGCATGAACGGCATGTCCGGCATGAACGGCATGTCAGGTATGAATGGTATGTCGGGGATGTCCGGCATGGCAGGGCCTAGCGGTTCTGGCTGGATGTGTACCCAATGGAGCTATTCCGGTATGAGCGGAATGTCTGGCATGAGCGGCATGGACGGAATGTCTGGTATGAGCGGCATGGACGGGATGTCCGGTATGTCCGGCATGGACGGGATGTCCGGCATGAGCGGCATGGATGGTATGTCTGGCATGAGCGGCATGGATGGTATGTCTGGCATGAGCGGCATGGACGGAATGTCCGGTATGTCCGGCATGGACGGAATGTCCGGTATGTCCGGCATGAGCGGCATGGACGGGATGTCCGGCATGAGCGGCATGGACGGAATGTCTGGCATGAGCGGCATGGACGGAATGTCTGGCATGAGCGGCATGGACGGGATGTCCGGTATGTCCGGCATGGACGGGATGTCCGGCATGAGCGGCATGGCAGGGATGGCCGGTCCCGGTGGCGCTGGCTGGGTTTGCACCCAGTGGACCGCAACCGGTCCGGTTATGTCCGGCATGAGCGGCATGTCCGGCATGAACGGAATGTCGGGCATGAATGGCATGTCCGGTATGAACGGCATGTCCGGCATGGACGGCACTTGGACGCCGCCTTCCGAATAAACCAAACCAACCCTACCAGAGGCGGCGATGCTCGTCGCCTCTGTCATAACACGCATTCAGCGCCAGTCAGGGGCTATGAACATGAAATACTTTGAAGCATTATTTGGATATATCGCCGCGATTGGCGTAGCCCTTACCGCCGGTCTGGCGGTTTTTGTGGTGGGCGCCTTGATCGCGAATTCGGGCGGTGACGACGCGGTGGCCGGTACCGACGAACCCGTCGTGGCGGCCCCCGACTCCACCCCCCCGCCTGCGGATGAACAGCCCCAACAGGTGGCCGAGGCGGCTCCGCCTGCGGTGGTCGAGGAACCCGCATCCACCATCAGCGCCGAGGCCGGCGCGGATGTGTTCAAGAAATGCAAATCCTGTCACACGATTGATCAGGGCGGCCCGAACCGGGTTGGCCCGAACCTGTGGGGGGTGTTTAATCGCGATGTGGCCTCTCATGACGGGTTTTCTTATTCCGATTCGATGGTTGCCACGCTGGGCGGGCAAAGCTGGACTCCGGCATTGCTGAATGAATTCCTGACCAAGCCCAAAGACCTTGTCAGCGGCACCAAGATGAGCTTTGGCGGGTTGCGCAACCCCGATGACCGCCAGAACCTGATTGCCTATCTGGCGCAGCAATCCGATACGCCGGTCGGGGTCGAGGCGCTCGGCTTTGCCGCCGGTGCCGGACCTGACGCCGCCGCCGCCATAGCTGCGCCTGCTACCGGGGAAGAAAACACCTTTCTTGCCGGTTTTCATAACCCCGCACCGCGCAGTGCCGATGAACAGGCCGCGATTGACGCGCGGGTTGCCGCGCTGCGGGCCGAGGTAGCGGGCATCGATTACGAGCGCGCGCGCTTTCACCCGATCCACTTTCCCCCGATGATTGAACAGGCCAGCAACGAGGAATGTCTGGTTTGCCATCAGGAAATCATGGATAACAAACCGCTGCAATCCTCGCCCGCAGGGGTGCCCGCCAGCGATACCATGGCATGGTACCAGACTCTGGCCACCTATGACGGCGAGCAGGCCAGTTTTCACTTTCGCCATTTGCAAAGCGACTATGCCAAGCAAGTGATGAATCTGGAATGCACCTTCTGCCATCAAGGCAATGACCCGCGAGAGGAAAGCCCCGACATGATGCGCGGACGCCCGGCCTTTAGCGCATCGGATACGCCCGAGTTTACCCTGCGCAAGATGGTCAACCCGTCCACCACCTGCCTGCGCTGCCACGGTGCCATGCCCGACCCCGAAAACATCATGGGTCTGCCCGGCGCATGGCCCGAAGCCCGTCAGGACTTTGAGGACGAGGAGACCCCCAACGGCTGCCTGACCTGCCACGGGGAATACGGCTATCGCACCAACCGGCACAATGTCAGCTATCTGAACGCCGCCAACATAGAGGATCTGGCAACCGCAAGTTCCGATGTTTGTTACGGCTGCCACGGCGGGCGGCAATGGTACCGGATCTCGTACCCCTACCCGCGTCACCCGTGGCCCGACATGGACCCGGAAACCCCGGATTGGGCGCTTGACCGCCCCACACAATCCGACCCCGCATATCAGCTTGCGCCCGTAGCGGCCGAGTAACAGGAGGAAGTAAAAATGACATTCCTGACAAATCCGGACAAGCTGAAAAAGCTGTTCTCGCCCACCCGACGCGGGTTTCTGAAAACCAGCGCTGCGACCGCGGCCGCCGGGCTGGTGGGGGCAGGGCTGGCGCCCGAAAAGGCCAGCGCCTTTGCTTACGAGCCTTACCCGCTGGATGATGACCTTGAAACGGTGGTGACGTCTTGCGCGCATAACTGCGGCTCGCGGCATATGCTGGTGGCCCATAAAAAGGACGGCGTGATTGTGCGCCTGTCCACCGATGACGGCACCCATCAGGGCGACGGCGAATACGGCACCGACACCGAGGAAAAACCGCAACTGCGCGCCTGTTTGCGCGGGCGCTCGTATCGCTCGCGGCTCTATTCGCCCGAACGGCTGCTGTACCCGATGAAACGGGTCGGCAAGCGCGGCGAGGGCAAATTCAAGCGGGTGACGTGGGACGAGGCGCTAAGCGACATTGCCAGCAGCATGACCCACCTGAAAAACACCTATGGTCCCACCGCCATTCTGGACCAGAGCTATGCGGGCGCATCATACGGTGTGTTGCATAAATCGGATCAGATCGAAGGGTTGCTGGGGCGTTTTCTGGGCATGTTCGGCTGTCGGACCAATTCATGGTCGGTGCCATCCTATCAGGCCAACACCTTTGGCAGCCGGATGAACTATGGCACCATTCAGGATGGCAACGAGGATGATGCGTATATGCACTCCAAGCTGATCATCATGTGGGGCTGGAATCCGGCCTATACCTTTCATGGTGGCAACACGTTCTATTACATGCGCAAGGCCAAACAGCGCGGTTGCAAGTTTGTAGTGATCGACCCGCAATATACCGACAGCGCCGCAGCCTATGACGCGTGGTGGATCCCGATCAAGCCCAATACCGATGCGGCGATGATGGCGGGCATGGCGCACTATATCTTTAGCAACAACCTGCAGGATCAGGACTTTATCGACAAGTTTGTGCAGGGCATGGACAAAAGCACCATGCCGGTCTGGGCCGAAGGTCAGGAGAGCTTTAAGGAATATATTCTGGGCGAAAGCGACGGTATTCCCAAAACCCCCGAATGGGCGGCAGAAATTTGCGGCGTATCGGCCGAGGATATCATCAAGCTGGCCGATATGTATGCCACGACAAAACCGGCGGCGCTCAAGGCCAGTTGGGCACCCGGGCGCAATGCTTATGGCGAGCAATACGCCCGGATGGCCAACGCGCTACAGGCAATGACCGGCAATATCGGTATTCTTGGTGGCTGCGCCGAGGGCGTGGGCAAGGGGTGGCATGCCGAAGGCGTGGCCTATCCCTATGACCAGTTCGCCAATGTATGGTTTGCGGCGATCAAATCCGACCGCTGGGCGCATTGTGTGCTGAACTATCCCAATGTCACGCGCGAAGAAATCGGCATCTGGCCACGCGGTGACGCCACCGACGGCACCATTCCCAATATTCGCGGGATATTCTGGCAGGGGTCCGACTGGTTCAACCAGTTGACCAACATCAACAAGGAAATCGAGGCGATCCGCAAGCTCGACAGCTATGGCGAGGGTGAAAGCCTGCTGGTCTGCATGGACAGCACCATTACCCCGACCGGCATCTGGGCCGATTACCTGCTGCCGATTGCCACGCATTTCGAACGTCACGACGTAGCGCTGCCCTGGTACAAGGGGCACTATTACATCCACCGGCCCAAGGTGATCGAACCCATGGGCGAAAGCCGCAGCGATTTTCAGGTGTTCACCGAACTGGCCTATCGGCTGGGCTTTGGTCCGGCCTATAATCCCAAGGCCAACCGGGATTACTTCTATAACCCCGACGCCGTGGACGAGGCCTATCTGATCGACTGGTGGGCCAAGGTCCAGCACCATCAGGGTGTCGAATGGTCGTGGGAGCAGTTCAAACAGCGCGGGGTTTACAAGTTTATCTTTGACAAACCCCATGTGGCGTTTCGCGAACAGATCGAGGATGGTAAACCCTTCCAGACCGCGTCGGGCAAGATCGAGATATTCTCGGGGCAACTGGCGCAGATCACCGACTGGACCAAAACGTCTTACGGCTATTACATTCCGGCGATTCCGAAATGGATCGAACCATGGGAAAGCCTGAACCACCCGCTGGCCAAAAAGTTCCCGTTCCATATGATCAGCCCGCACCCGCGCTGGCGTACCCACTCGATCTTTAACAATATCCCGTGGCTGCGTGAAACCTTCAGTCAGGAAACCACCATGAACGCATCGGATGCGCGGCGGCTGGGCATTCAGATGGGCGATATTATCGAGGTCTGGAATGATCGCGGCAAGGTGGTAACGCCGGTCTATGTGACCGAGCGCTGCATGCCCGGTGTGGTAGTGCTGCACGAAGGCGCGTGGATGGATCTGGACGATAACGGCGTGGATCGGGCAGGCAACCCGGACTTCCTGACCAAGGACGACCCGTCGCCCGCCGGTGCCTTTGCCTATAACACCGTGCTGTGTGACCTGAAGAAATCCGAGCTGGTTCACCGGCCCGGCTGGGATCAACTGGCCACCGCGCGGTCCCATGTTTTCCGCCGTGACTTGTAGATAGGGAGAAAGAACAATGGCTAACACTATCGACAAAGCAAGAATTCGGGAAAACGCGGCGCGGATCCGGCGCGAGGGCTATACCCCCGTGGTGCCTGATATGCAGATGGGCTTTATCCACAATAACGTGGACTGCATCGGCTGTCGGGCCTGCGAAATGGCCTGCAAAGACAAGAACGGGCTGGATGCCGGCCCGCGGTTCCGGCGGGTACAGTATATCGAGGGCGGCGTGTTCCCCGATGTGTTTGCCTTTAAGGTGAACATGTCGTGCAACCACTGCGCCGAACCCGCCTGCCTGCCCGCCTGCCCAACGGGCGCGATCTTCAAACGGCAGGATAACGGGATTGTGGATATCGACAGCACCCTGTGCATCGGTTGTCGCAAATGCGAGGCCGCCTGCCCCTATGGCGCCCCCCAGTTCGACGCGGATGAAAATGTGGTCAAGAAATGCAACATGTGCGTGGACGAACAAGAGGCGGGGCGCAAACCCTATTGCGTGGCGGCCTGCATGATGCGGGTGCTGGATGTTGGCCCGATTGATGAAATCCGCGCCGGTGCTTTTGAAACCACGGCGATTGGCCCGAATGATCAGGTGGTCCGGCAGGTGCGCTCTATGGCCGACCCGGAACTGACCAACCCCTCGATCATGTTCGTGCCCCATTCCAAGGGGATTGTCAGCGATGACTAAGGTTGACCTGTCCATATTGGCGCCCGCAAGTGAAGGGCTGGCGCTGATTATCCGGCTGCATGACCGCGAGGCCGATCGCGCGTTGATTGCCGGGTTGCGGGACTCCGACGCGGCGGGGCTGTTTGGGGCGCTGCTCGACGGGGATCCGGTGGCAGAGGGGCTACGGGCGGCGCTGGATGCGCTGCCCGACCCGCTGGCCGAGGCGACGCTTGACCAGTTGGCGGCGGAATATGCCGATGTGTACCTGACCCACAGCTATCGCATTGCTCCGACCGGCAGCGTCTGGCTGACCGAGGAACATCTGGAACGTCAGGAACCTATGTTTGCGGTGCGCGAGTGGTATCACCATTACGGCATAACGGTGCCCGACTGGAAGATGCGCTCGGATGATCATATCGTGCATGAATTGCAGTTTCTGGAGCATCTGCTGGGCCTTGGGACGATGTCGGCTGCGGGTGACGCGGCGAAATTCATGGACCAGCATGTGCTGTCATGGGTGCCGCAATTCTGCACCCGTATGGCCGAGCGCTGCCAGCAACCCCTTTTGATCGCCACCGCAGGGCTGACGGCAACCTATCTGGAATCGCTGCGCGACCTGCTCGAAGCCCTGACCGGCGTCGCGCGCGCCACGCCCGAAGACCTGCCCAAACCCTATACGCTAAGCGAACTGGATCAGGATATTGCCTTTGTTCCGGGCGCGTCCGAAAGCTGGTAGGGGCGGGTTGGGCGGCGCGCCAAACCCCCAAGAACCGGCCCGGTTGACCCTCGACCGGGCTGCATGCGTTCGGGGGCGGCTGGTGCATGCGTCTTGTCAGAAATGCGCGCAGGTTTGCCCCTCCGGTGCTGTCGGCTTTGCCGATGGGGCTCCGGTGATTGATGCGCAGGCGTGCAGCGATTGCGGGGCCTGCGCCGGTGCCTGCCCCGAGGGCGCAATCCGCCTGACGCCCCCTGTCAACGCGGTTCAGGTCTGCGCCCAACACCCGATGCGCGGGCAAGGGTGCGTGCATGCGATGGGCCTGCACGATCTGGCGGGGCTGTATCAACAGGGTGCGCGGCGTCTGGTGGCGGCGACGGGCGATTGCGACACTTGCGAAATGGCACCGTTGGTTACGCTTCAGGCACAAATGGCCACGTTCAACGCGCTGTTGCGCAGCCGTGATCTGCCCGAAATGGTGCTGGCACCGGCAGGCAAAGCCGAGCTTGCCGCGTGGCGGGCGCGGACCGAGGATCGCCCCGATCCGGCGCGGCGCGGCTTTTTACGCCGCTTTGTGCCGCCGCCCGAACCGGTGGATCGCATCGATGCCCTGCTTGAAATTCTGGCCTTGCCCGGGGCTGAACCGCTTTACCCGCATGCGCCCCTGATCGATGCCCGCGCCTGCACCGGCTGCGATGACTGCGCCAATATCTGCCCGCATGATGCCTTGACTCTGGTCAATGCCGGGGACGGGGATTTTGCCTATACTTGCGCTCCCGAGCGGTGCTCGGGGTGCAATCTGTGCAGCGATATCTGCGAGGCAGACGCAATAAAGGTAACCCCGATGATTCCGGCCCCCGACGACATTCCTTTGCATGGTTTTCGCTGTCGCGCTTGCGGGGTGATCAGCCGCACCACCGCGCCGCGCCCGCCTTTGGGCGGGCTGTGCCGGATATGCGCCCGCACCAACCATCACAAAAACCTGTTCGTGGTCCTGCCATGAGCCCGCGCCCACCGGCCCTTGCCCGGCTGCGCGCCTGGATCGGTGCCAGCCTGCAACGCAAATTGGTGCTAAGCATCGGCGGGCTGATGTTTCTAGTCTCGACCATCTTTCTGATACCGGTCAGCAGCTATTATCACGCGCGTCTGGTTGCGGAGCACACCCGCGCCTCTATGCAGATCAACCGGCTGCTACAGGCCGCGCTGGAAAATGCCATGCTAAAACGCGATATTCCCGGGTTGCAAAGCATCATCGACAAGCTGGGCGAGCAGGCCGACATATCCCGCGTGATGATTCTGAATCCCGATTTCGAGGTGCGTTTTTCCACCGATGAAACCCTGTTGAATAGCCGGTTAGAGGCCGACATCACCACCAAGGCCCTGCGCAGCCAGTCGCCGCAAACCGAGCTGGTGCACTCGGCACAGTTCGGCGCGGTGCTGCGCTCGGTCAATCCGGTGCATAACCAGCAGCCCTGTTCGGTCTGCCATGGGCCGCTGGACGAACATCCGGTAAACGGGTTGCTGGTGGTGGATTACGATAGCGGCGCTATTCAGGCCGATGCGCTCGGGTCGGCGCTGAAACTGGCGGGGCTGGGGTTTTTAGTGATTGTCGCTGTCAGCCTTGGCATCTGGTTTGCGCTGGTGCGGTTGGTGATCACGCCGCTGAACGCGGTGGCCACGGGCACGCGGGCGCTGGCACGCGGAGAGTACAACGCGCGCGTGGCCCTGCGCGGCACCGACGAAATTGCCCAGCTTGGCGCGGGGTTCAACACCATGTCGGCGCGGCTTCGGGCCTCGCTGGCGCAATTGCGCGAATCCGAGACCTTTCTTCAGGCGCTGATCGATGCCATTCCCGACGGGATACGGGTAATCGACGCCGACTATACCATCCTCAAGGCCAATGTGGCCTATTGCGCGCAGGTGGGCCAGCCCATGGCGCAGGTGGTGGGCACGCCTTGTTATGTGTCCAGTCATGCGCGCTCGACCCCGTGCGAACATACCATGGTCTGCTGCCCCGTGGAGGAGCTGTGCCAGCGCGACAACCGGGCGCTGACCACCACCGACACCCATCTGGCCGCCGATGGTTCCAAGGTGTTTGTGGAACTGTCCTCGGCGCGGGTCGATATGGAAATCGGTGGCGAAACCGTGCCCTGCGTGGTGGAATCGATCCGCAATCTGGATGAGCAGGCCAAGATATCGCAACAACAGCGCCTGTCGGAAATCGGCCTGCTGGCGGCGGGGGTGGCGCATGAAATCTATAACCCGCTTTCCTCGATCGATCTGGGGCTGACGGCGTTGCAATCGGAATTGCAGGCGCACGAAGACCCGCGCACGCTCGACTATTTCCAGACCATCCGTACCGAGATACAGAACTGCATCAAGATCACCGACAGCCTGCTGTTGCTTAGCGCGCCATCCAGCGACCTGCACACGCTGGTTTCGCTGGACGAGGTGGTACCCGAAGTGCTGGCCCTGTTGCGCTTTGAGGCCGAGCAACGCGGCGTTACCATTTCCCCGACCATCCCCAAGGGGCTGCGCATTCTGGCCAGTGACAGCGATATCCGGATGCTGATGGTCAATCTGGCCATGAACGCGATCCACGCCATGCCCGAAGGTGGTGTGCTGCGTGTGACGCTGGCCCGTAAGGCGGGCAAGATCGTGCTGACGGTCACCGATCAGGGCGTCGGCATTGCGCCCGCCGATCTTGGCAACATCTTTATGCCGTTCTGGTCGCGCCGCGCCGATAGCAGCACCGGCCGCGGGCTGGGCCTGTCGATCGTTCGCGCCATCCTTAAACGCAACAACGCGGTGATCAGTGTTGACAGCACCCTTGGCAAAGGCAGCCGCTTTGGCGTAAGTTTCAACGACGCGGATCAGGAGGGCTGAATGGAGGTTTCCAGACGACAACAGCGGATATTGCTGGTCGAGGATGACAAGACCCTGAACCGCCTGATGCGCGATCAGCTGGAACGGCTGGGCTATGAGGCTCGCAGCGCCACCACGCGCGAGGAAACGCTGGAAGTGCTGAAAGAATTCAGCCCCGAACTGGCCATTCTGGACATCCGCCTGCCCGACGCCGACGGTATGAGCTTTCTGCCCGAACTGCGCGAGTATTGCGCGGTGATGATGCTGACGGCCTATGGCTCTATCGATCAGGCGGTGAACGCGGTCAAGGCAGGTGCAACCGAATTTCTGGTCAAGCCGGTATCGCCGCAGAACCTTGAACTGACGCTGGCGCGGTTCTTTGAAACCGTGGCGCTGAAACGCGATCTGGCGTTCTGGCAGGCGCAGGCCCAAAGCGCGACCCGGGTCGAACTGGTCGGGGTCAGCGCCGACATGGCGCGGGTGCGCGAACTGGCCACCATGTTTGCCGCCACCGAAGCGCCGATCATGATTTGCGGTGAAAGCGGCGTGGGCAAGGGCGCGGTGGCCATGGCTATCCATGCGCAATCGCCGCGCGCCAACGGGCGCTTTATCGCGGTTGACTGCGACGTGGACCTGTCCGAGTCCGACCTGTTTGGCCATCAGGAAAAGGGCGCCATGCAAGAGGGGCTGATCGCGGCGGCGGATAACGGCTCTATCTTTCTGAATGATATCGACAAGCTGTCACTGCACATGCAGGCCAAGCTGTTGCGCGTGATGGAAACAGGCACCTATCGGCCGCTGGGGGCTACGGCATCCTTGCCCGCATCGGCACGGTTTCTGGCCGCCACCGGCGTTGATCTGGAAACCATGGTACATTCCGGCCGCTTCAAGTCCGAGCTGTTCTACCTGCTTGACTCGTTGAAAATAGAGGTAACCCCGCTGCGCGCTCGCCCAAAAGACGTGGCGGCGCTGGCCGAGTATTTCCTGCAAAGCCGCAACTTTCATCGCGGGGTGCAAAAGCGGCTGACACCGGATTCGATTCAGGCGCTGAACAGCTATAACTGGCCCGGCAACCTGCGCGAATTGCGCAACGTGGTGGAACGCGGGGTGATCATGTCAGCCGGTGCCGAACCGATCGAACCGGCGCATCTGGGCCTGCCCAACCACGCGGCGGCGCTGCCCTCGGTGGCGGGTGAAACCGGTGTCACGTTACGTTTTGACCACCGCCCGACGATGGATGAAATGCGTGATTCCTATGTGGCGCTGCTGCTCGACAGTTTTGGCGGCAACCGCAAACAGGTGGCCCGAACGCTGGGGATCAGCGAGCGCAACACCTACCGGATTTTGAAGAAGATCGAAGAAAACAAACAGTCCAGAAACAGCTGATGTGCCGCGGCAGTGCCGGTTCACAGGTGATTCGCTACTCCGTATAACTGGGGAACGGAGTGGCCGGATTTGTCTTGAAAAACATCGATTCCATGCGGAAATACTGAAAATATCCTTTCAAAACCAAAAAATATCTTCCCTTGTCACAAATCTGGCATAGAGTTATGCCCAATAACAACAAGGGCAAAACCGCCCCCCAACCCGGAGTTTGATATGAAGAAATTTACCTTTGCAACCCTTGCCGCCGCGCTGATGGCAACATCTGCTATGGCGGTTGATCTGACGGTTTACACGGCGGTCGAGGCCGAAGATCTGGCCCGCTATGCCGAGGCGTTCAACGCTGAATATCCCGATATCCACATCAACTGGGTACGCGATTCCACCGGCGTGATCACCGCAAAGCTGCTGGCCGAACGCGACAACCCGCAGGCCGATGTGATCTGGGGGCTTGCCGCCACATCGCTGCTGCTGATGAAGGCCGAGGACATGCTGGAGCCTTATGCCCCCGCCGGGGTTGAAAACCTCGACCCGAAATTCGTTGACAGTTCCAGCCCGCCTTACTGGACCGGTATGGACGCCTGGGTTGCCGCGGTTTGCTATAACACTGTCGAGGGCGAGGCCAACGGCGTGCCCGCCCCCACAAGCTGGGCCGACCTGACCGATCCGGTCTATCAGGGCCATATCATCATGCCCAACCCCAACTCCTCGGGCACCGGCTTTCTTGACGTTTCCAGTTGGCTGCAAATGTTCGGAGAGGAAGGCGGCTGGCAATACATGGACGCGCTGCATGAAAACATCTCGCGCTATACCCATTCGGGTTCGGCCCCGTGCAAACTGGCTGCTGCCGGTGAAACCACAATCGGCGTGTCCTTTGCCTTTCGCGGTGCCAAATCCAAGGCCGCCGGTGCGCCGATCGAAATTATCGTACCGACCGAGGGCGTAGGCTGGGATATGGAGGCCACCGCGATTGTTGCGGGCACCGCCAATCTGGAAGCCGCGCAAACGCTGGTCGACTGGACCATTACCCGCCAAGCCAACGAACTGTACAACCAGGGTTATGCCGTGGTCGCCTATCCGGGCGTGGCGCAACCGGTGGAATACTTCCCCGAAGGGCTGGTGGATGCGATGATCGACAATGATTTCGAATTTGCCGCCAATAACCGCGGTGAAATTCTGGCCGAATGGGCCAGCCGTTACGACGGGAAATCCGACCCTAAATAATCGGGGTAACAGGACCAAAAGGGGCGGATGCTTGCCGCCCCTTTTCATGCGCGCGGGGAAACTGGAATGCCAAACACCTATCTGAAGATCGAGAAGCTCTGGAAAAAATTCGGGGAATTCGTCGCCCTGCGCGACATCTCGCTAGAGGTGGTCGAGGGCGAATTCCTGTGCTTTCTCGGCCCGTCGGGTTGCGGTAAAACCACGCTGCTGCGCGCCATCGCGGGCCTCGATTTGCAGACCGCGGGCCGGGTCGAACAGGCGGGGGTCGATGTGTCGAACCTGCCCCCTGCGGAACGCGATTTCGGCATTGTGTTCCAGTCTTACGCGCTGTTCCCCAACCTAACCATCGAGAAAAACATCGCTTACGGCCTTGAAAACGCCAAGCGCCCCAAGGCCGAGGTCACCGCCCGTGTGGCCGAGTTGCTGGCGCTGGTCGGCCTGCCCGAACAGGGCAAAAAATACCCCGCGCAACTGTCGGGCGGGCAGCAACAACGCATCGCGCTGGCGCGTGCCATCGCCACCAATCCGGGGCTGTTGCTGCTGGATGAACCGCTCTCGGCGCTGGATGCCAAGGTGCGGGTGTTCTTGCGCCACGAGGTCAAGGAATTGCAACGCAAACTGGGCATCACAACCATCATGGTGACCCACGACCAGGAAGAAGCCCTGAGCATGGCCGACCGGATTGTGGTGATGGATCAGGGCACGATCGAACAGGTCGGCACGCCGCTGGAAATCTATCGCGAACCCGCCAGCCTGTTTGTCGCCGACTTTATCGGTGCCATGAACCAGATACCGGCGCAGGCCACCGATACCGGTGTGCAAATCGGCGCGGCCCGTTTCATCTGCGCCAACCCGATTGACGGGCCGCTGATCGCGGCAATTCGCCCCGAGGACGTGTTGCCGGTTGAAGATGGTGCGGTTGAAAACATTCTGGAGGCGCGGATCGACGCGATGGAGTTCCTTGGCTCTTTCTTTCGTGCCACCCTGTCGGCCGATGCGCTGGGGCAACAGGCATTGGTGGCTGATTTCTCTATCAACGCGATGCGCCGAATGGGGCTGGAAGAGGGCGGGACGGTGCGGGTGCAATTGCCGCCCGAACGCCTGAAAACCTATCCGGCGGAGCCTGCCTGATGGGCGCGCAGATCGGCAAACGGGTGCGCCCCAAGCTGGGGCGGGATGACTGGGCGCAGCGAAGCTTTATGCTGATTATCGGGCTGTATTTGCTGGTCGCGCTGGCCTTTCCGCTGGTTACCATGCTGTCCAAGGCGTTCAGCACCTACCATTTCGACCTGTCGCAATACGAGGTGCAGGTCAGTGACGAGGCGGGCAATTTCGGGCCGGTGCAAAATCTGGTTGACCTGAACGCCGCCGCCTCTCCGCCGGTGTTCGAGGATCTGGCAACCAACACCAATGGTCGGCTGGGCATCACCAAGCTGTTCCCCGATTTCAGCTTTCGCAGTCCGGTATTGTACCGGTTTCACGGCTTAAATGATGGCGCGGTCTATCTGGTTGGCTCGGAACGCCACGCAGGGGCCGAATGGATAGAGCTGGACAGCAACAGTTTTCGCCGCATCGTGCTGCGCCCGGTATCCGAGCGCGGGTTGGCCAATTTTACCACCTATTTTTCGACGCCGAGCCTGTTTCAGTCGGTCAGGAATTCGCTGACGATCGCGGCGATTACTACGGTGATTACCGTCTCGCTGGCATTCTGGTTCGCCTATGCGCTGGCGCGCAGCAAGATGCGGTTTAAAGGCGTGTTTCGAATGGTCGCGATGATGCCGATTCTGGTGCCGTCTTTGCTGCCCGGGATTGCGCTGATGTACCTGTTTTCCTCACGCCAGGGGATCCTGAAATTCCTGATGTTCGGGCATGATATCAACGGGCCGATCGGCATTGTCATTGGCTCGGTGTTTTTTACCTTTCCCCATGCGCTGATCATCATTTCAACGGCGCTGTCCATTTCGGATGCGCGCCTGTACGAGGCGGCGCAATCGCTAAAGGCGTCGCGCTGGAAAACCTTTTGGACGGTGACCATACCGGGCGCGCGCTACGGGCTGTTTTCGGCAGCCTTCGTGGTGTTCAATCTGGTGATCACCGATTTCGGCCTGCCCAAGGTGATTGGCGGCAATTACAACATGCTGGCGGTGGATATCTATAAACAGGTGATCGGCCAGCAGAATTTCGAGATGGGCGCCGTGGTGTCCATGGTGCTGCTGGTGCCCGCGGTGCTGGCCTTTGGCATTGACCGGCGGATGCAGAAAAAACAGGTGGCGCTGCTAAGCGCGCGCTCGGTGGTGTATGAGCCTAAGGCAAACCGGCTGGGCGACTGGCTGTTCTTTGGCTATTCAAGCATGGTGGCGGTGTTTGTTCTGGGTATTATCGCGGTGTGCCAGTTTGCGGCGCTGATCCGGCAATGGCCCTATAACCTGTCGCTATCGCTGAATAATTACGACTTTTCGCGCATGGATGGCGGCGGGTGGAGCTCGTATCAGAACTCGTTACTGCTGGCGCTGCTGACCGCGATAATCGGCACCGTGGTGGTGTTCTGGGGGGCCTATATGGTCGAGAAAACCAAAGGGTTCAGGCTGGGGCGGACGCTGTTTCAGGGGCTGGCAATGCTGCCGATGGCGATTCCGGGGATGGTGCTGGGCATTGCCTATATCTTCTTTTTTAACAACCCGGATAACCCGCTGAATTTCATCTATGGAACCATGGCAATACTGGTGGTTTCAACGGTGACGCATTTCTATACCGTGTCGCACCTGACGGCCGTGACAGCGCTGAAACAGATGGATGTGGAATTCGAATCGGTCAGCCAGTCGCTGAAACAACCGTTTACCAAGCTGTTCTGGCGGGTGACCGTGCCGGTGTCACTGCCCGCGATCCTGAATATCTCGATCTATCTGTTTGTGAATGCCATGACGACGGTGTCGGCTGTGGTATTCCTGTATTCGACCGATACGGCGCTGGCCTCGGTGGCGGTGCTGAATATGAACGATGCCGGTGATATCGCGCCGGCCGCAGCGATGGGCATGATGATATTCTATACCAATGCCGGTGCGCGGATCCTGCATGCGCTGGTGTCCAGACGGCTGCTGGCCAGATCGAACGCCTGGCGCAAAGGCTAGGCCGGGCCTCTCCCGCCCGTCATCGGCATTTTTCGCAAGCGAAAAAGCCTCTTCCCGTTGGGCCGGGCGCCTCGCCTTCGGCTCGGCGCGGGGGATTTCATCCCCCCTTGCCCGTAAACGGGCAATTCCCCCCTGAGAGTTTTTATGGAAGCATGAAGATGTAGGGGGGGTCCCCAGTGCCACAGCACAGCCCTTATTGCGAGACAAGGCCGCCGCTGCTGGCATTGATCTGCACCGAGGAGGGCATGCCGGAAAGCGAGACGATGCCGCCGGAACTGGCGGTGGCCTCGACGCTTTTGCTGGCGTTGATGGTCAGGTTGCCGCCGCTGCTGGCGCTTGCGGTGATGGAATCGCAGATCAGGTCATCGGCGGACAGGACCGCGCCGGAGGATGCCGAGGCGGTCAACTGCCCGCATTGCCCGTTCAGGCTGGCAACGGCCCCCGAGGAAACCTGTGCCGTTACCACGCGCGCCACCAATCCGTTGACCGTGCCATTGGCACCGCTGGAAAGGGTGGCGTCAAAGCTGTCGGTCTCGGCCCCGCTGACCTGCATATTGGCCCCTGCCGATGCCTCGAACCCGGCCAGATCGGGCAGGGTGATCAATACCGTTACCGGTTCATCCGAAGAAAACAGGTGAAAGCCCTGATCGCGGTCCAGCACAAGGGTGGTGCCGTCCAGCCGGAAATCCAGCTCTTCCAGCGCATCGGCAGAATCGGATTCGGCCACAACCGAAAAGGTTGGCCCGGTTTGCACCTGTGCCAAAAGCCCGCCGGTCAGGGTAATAAACCGGAACCCTTCCAGATCAAATGCCCGTTCCTCGGCCTGCGCGGCCTGGGCCAGCAGCATAGCCATCAGTGCCGGTTTGAGGATGGATGACGTCTTCATCGGATTTCTCGCTTGCCGTTATGTTAACAGTATTAACATAACGGGCGCACCATGGCAAGCCCCGTCAGGGCTGGGTCACAGAGGTGCCGCGTTCGCGATAGGGCGTGGTCTGGAAATGCGCGCGGTAGCATTTGGAAAAATGCGACGGCGAGGAGAACCCGCAGGCCAGCGCCACGTTGATGACCGACATATCGGTTTGCATCAGCATGTTGCGGGCCTTTTGCAGGCGCAGTTCCATGTAATAGCGTTTCGGAGAGCGGCTGAGGTAGCGTTTGAACAGGCGTTCGAGCTGGCGGGTGGACATGCCCGCATCGGCGGCCAGATTGGCGGGCGAGATCGGCTCTTCCAGGTTTTCCTCCATCATGCGAATGACCGAGGCCAGCTTGGGGTGGCGCACGCCGATCCGGGTCGGGATCGACAGGCGCTGTTCGTCGATATCGGTGCGCGCGGTGGTATAGATCATCTGGTCGGCAACGCCGTTGGCCAGTTCGGCCCCGTGCTTGGCGGCAATCAGGCCCAGCATCAGGTCCAGCGAGGCCATGCCCCCCGCCGCCGAATAGCGGTTCTTGTCGATGACATAGATCGCGGTGGACAGTTCGATATCGGGGAATTCCTCAAGAAAAGAGTCGCGGTTGTGCCAGTGGATGGTGGTGCGTTTGCCGTTCAGCAATCCGGCCTTTGCCAGCACATAGGCCGCCGTACACAACCCGCCAATCGCCATGCCCTTGCGCGATTCGCGCCGTACCCATGCCAGCGTTTTTGCCGTGCAGGCCTGCTTGATCCGCCGCCCGCCGCAAACCAGAATAGTGTCGGTGCGCGATACCTCCTGAAAGCCCATATCGACGTTGAACCGGATGCCGCTGGAACAGCGCGCATCGATGCCGTTTTCCGATACAAGCACCCATTCATAAAGGGTGGTATTGGCGATCAGGTTGGCAAGGCGCAGCGGTTCGATGGCATTGGCAAATGCCACATGGGAAAAATTGTCCAGCAGCAAAAAGACGAATCGGTCCGGTGCGGTGGTGGGTTGGGTGCTCATGCGGGGTGCTTTCAAGGGGAAGTCGCTGGTGATCCCTGCGGGTACTTGGTGCAGTTTTGGGCATTTTTCGGGTATGGTCAATAAAATTCGCATGGCCTATAACAACAAATGAACACAATTTAACCGGAGCAAGTGCATGGCGCATTCTTGGCAGAAAACCGATTGGCGAAGCAAACCACGGGTCCAGATGCCGACCTATCGGGATATGGACGCATTGAACGCGGTAGAGGACCGTCTGGCCAAATATCCGCCGCTGGTTTTCGCCGGAGAGGCGCGCCGCCTGACCCGCGCTTTGGGCGAGGTGGCCAATGGCAAGGCGTTCTTGCTGCAAGGCGGGGATTGCGCCGAAAGCTTTGCCGAATTCGGTGCCGACCAGATTCGCGATACCTTTAAGGTCATGCTGCAAATGGCGGTGGCGCTGACCTTTGGCGGCAAGATTCCGGTGGTCAAGATCGGCCGCATGGCCGGACAGTTTGCCAAGCCGCGCTCGGCCGATACCGAAACCGTGGGCGGGGTGGAATTGCCCAGCTATCGCGGTGACATTATCAACGGGTTCGACTTTGACGCGGATTCGCGTATTCCCGACCCCGACCGGATGCTGCGCGCCTATACGCAGGCGGCGGCCTCGCTGAACCTGCTGCGCGCCTTTTCGCAAGGCGGTTTTGCCGACATCAAGCGGGTGCATAGCTGGACGCTGGAAAGCACCAAGGGCAAGCCGGGCTATGAGCGCTATCACGCGCTGGCCAACGGCATTGCCGAAAGTCTGGATTTTATCGAGGCGGCGGGGATCAGCGGCAAAACGGTGAATTCGATGAAGCGGGTGGATTTTTACACCAGCCACGAAGCGCTGTTGCTGGAATACGAGGAATCGCTGTGCCGGATGGATTCGCTGACCGGTGACTGGGTGGCCGGCTCGGGGCATATGATCTGGATCGGTGACCGGACGCGGCAACCCGACGGGGCGCATGTGGAATTTGCCCGTGGCGTGATCAACCCGATCGGGCTGAAATGCGGGCCGACACTGGATGCGGATGAACTGATCACCCTGATCGACAAGCTGAACCCGGAAAACACGCCGGGCCGTCTGACCCTGATTGCGCGCTTTGGTGCCGACAAGGTGGCGGAACATCTGCCCGCGCTGATCCGCGCGGTAGAGCGCGAGGGGCGCTCGGTGGTGTGGTCGTGTGATCCGATGCATGGCAATACCATCAAATCGGAAAGCGGCTATAAAACGCGGCCGTTTGATCGGGTGCTGGCCGAAGTGCAGCAGTTCTTTCAGGTACATGCGGCCGAGGGCAGCTATGCGGGCGGGGTGCATCTGGAGATGACCGGCTCGGATGTGACCGAATGCACCGGCGGGCTGCGTGCGGTAACCGACGAGGACCTGTCGAGCCGCTATCACACCGCCTGCGACCCGCGCCTGAACGCGGCGCAATCGCTGGAACTGGCGTTTCTGGTGGCCGAGGAGCTGCAACAGCGCGGCGAGGCCGAGCGCAAGGCGGGCTGATGTATCTGGTTCTGAGCGCCGCGCGCGGTGTAAGCGATGCGGATATTGCCGATGCCAGATCGGCGCTGGCAACGCTGGGGGCCACGCCGGACGCGCCGCGTCGGCTGTCGGATTGCGCGGCAGATATCCGGTTTCGCGGCGCGCTGCACGGGGCGGTGCCCGTGGCAAGCGGGCTTGATGTCAACCTTGTTCCTGCCGCCAACCGGCGCAAAAAGCTGCTGATCGCCGATATGGACAGCACCATGATCAACGTCGAATGCATCGACGAGTTGGCCGATTTCGCCGGCGTAAAGCCCGAGGTCGAGGCGGTAACCGAAGCGGCGATGCGCGGCGAGTTGGGGTTCGAGCAATCGCTGACCCAACGGGTGGCGCTGCTGAAGGACCTGCCAGTGTCAGCGCTGGATGCCTGTTATACCGAACGGATTCGCCTGAACCCGGGCGCGCAAACGCTGGTCAAAACCATGAATGCGCTGGGCGCGCACACGGCGCTGGTCTCGGGCGGGTTTACCTATTTCACCGAACGGGTGGCGGCGGTGGCGGGGTTTGCGCATCACGCCGCAAATGTGCTGGAGATCGGCAACGACGCCCTGACCGGCGCGGTGATCGCACCGATTCTGGGGCGCGAAGCCAAACAGACCGAATTGAATGCCCTTTGCGCCGCGCGCGGCATCACCCCGGCAGAGGTGATTGCGGTGGGGGACGGTGCCAATGATCTTGCCATGGTGACGGCGGCGGGGCTTGGGGTGGCCTATCACGCCAAACCGGCGCTGAAAGCGGCCGCCAACGCGGTGCTGGACCATTCGGACCTGACCGCGCTGCTGGCCTTGCAGGGCATCGGGGCGGGTGACTACGTTTCCTGATCTTTGCCGCCCACGATGCGCAGATGGTTGCGCTTGCCACGTTTTCGAGGCGTGATATCCGGATTGGAGTAAATCGCCTTTGGCCCGTCGGTGCCAAAGGCTGCCTGCGTTTCGGCAAGGCCGCTTTGGCCGCCCTGTTCATCAAGTCCGGCAACCGGAATGATTTTCTGGCTGCGAATGCGCAGCTTGACCGGCGATAACAGGCTTGGCGCGGGGGTCGAAAAGCAGCCGATCATCCGCGACACATCGCCCAGATCACTGCGCAGCGGCAGCAATAGCAGCTCCATCGCCGAGGCGCGGTCGTTCAGGTCCACGGCCTCTATGCGGATCTCGGCAATGGCGGGGCGGTTGAGCACCTGCGACAGAATCAGGCCCATTTTCTCGCGCGCACTGTCTTGCATCAGCGACAGCACCGGCTGGCCGCGAACCTCCAGCCCGATCATCTGGCAGATTTCCAGACCGGCCAGCCGAATGCGGTATTCGTCCGGGTTGATCATTTCGGAAATAAAGATATTTTCCAGCGCCTCGGGAAAAACCCGCGGGTCGATTTCGGCACGGTTGGGGACATCACTATGGGCACGCAGGGCATGCCAGTGCGCCAACAAATTGTTAAATACCGGGTCTTTCATGGCTCTTTCCACCAGAGTTTTGGCTATTCAAAGCGGTTTGTTGCAATTTCATGTATAAACATACTACAATTTTATTCGCTTGTATGCTGTCATCTTCAGGTATCGTTAACGCTGTTGCAACGTTGACGATGGCGACGGGGCGCACTAGAAATAACGCAACTGGAATAACGGAATACACGATGACGCGCCAATCAATGACAGGGTTTGCCAGACTGGACGGTCAGGCGGGGCCGGCGAATTGGCAATGGGAGGTGCGCTCGGTCAACGGGCGCGGTCTGGATTTGCGCCTGCGCCTGCCCGAGGGGCTGGAACAACTGGAAAAACAGATTCGCAGCGTGGCGGCACGCCATCTGACGCGCGGCAATGTGAACCTGACGCTGCGGCTGGGGCTTGCCGATACGGCCGGGGCGGGCACGATCAATCCGGTGGCGCTGGGTGCAGCGCTGGAGGCCGTGCGGCTGATCGAACAGGCGGCGGTTAACCAATCGGTAACACTGGCTCCGGTCAGCGCGGTAGAGTTGATGGGCCGCCCCGGGGTGCTGGAAAGCGCCGGACGCAAAGGGGTTGATCCGGCGCTGGCAGACCGGATCGCCGCCGATATCGAACCGCTGTTTCAGGCCTTTCAGGCGGCGCGTCTGGCCGAGGGGGCCTCGATCAAGGATATCCTGACCGGCCAGATTGACCAGCTTGAAACCCTGATTGCCCAGGCGCAGGCCAGCGCCGAGGCCCGCAAGGCGCGCGACGGCACATTGCTGGCGCAAAAGGTGCGTGATCTGCTGGAGGTAACCGAACTGGCCGACGAGGCCCGCCTGCAACAGGAACTGGCGCTGATCGCCGTCAAAGCCGACGTGACCGAGGAGATCGACCGCCTGAATACCCATGTCGAAGCCGCCAAGACACTGCTGGCCGACCCGAACGCGGTCGGGCGCAAGTTCGATTTTCTGATGCAGGAATTCAACCGCGAAGCAAATACGCTTTGCTCTAAATCCGGCTCTGCCGAGCTGACGTCAATCGGGCTGGATCTGAAAACCGTTATCGACCAGATGCGTGAACAAGTACAGAATTTGGAGTAACCTATGGAAATTTCGCGTCGCGGATTATTGATCATCCTGTCATCGCCTTCGGGCGCGGGCAAATCGACCCTTTCGCGCCATGTGCTGGAAAGCGACCCCGAGGTGCGCTTTTCCATATCCGCCACCACCCGTGCCCCGCGCCCGGGCGAACAGGACGGGCGGGAGTATTTTTTCAAAACC
>JALXER010000014.1:0-7531 GCA_027069385.1 Paracoccaceae bacterium | reverse complement strand
GTATTCGGCAATCTTTACGGCACCCCGCTGGCACCGGTCGAAAGCGCCATAGAGGACGGTCTGGATGTGCTGTTCGATGTGGATTGGCAGGGTGGCCAGCAAATCCGCAACTCGGTGCTGGCGGATTCGGTGGTCTCGGTGTTTATTCTGCCCCCTTCCATGGCGGCGCTGAAACAGCGGCTGCAAGGGCGCGGGCAGGACAGCGATCAGGTGGTGGATGAGCGCATGGCGCAGTCTCGCGACGAAATCAGCCATTGGGCAGAGTATGACTATGTGCTGGTCAATGACGATCTGGCCAAGGCCAAATCCGACCTGATGACCATCATTCGGGCCGAGCGCCTGAAACGCAGCCGCACCCCGTCGCTTAGCGCGCTGGTGCAGCGCCTGAACGCCGAATACGAAGATCTGGGCGCATGATCTACACGCTTGACGGGGTTTCGCCCAAGGTCGATGCCGATAGCTGGATCGCACCGGATGCGGTGGTGATTGGCAAGATCGAGCTGGCGGCGCTGGTCTCGGTCTGGTTCGGGGCGGTGTTGCGCGGTGACAATGAATGGATACGGGTCGGGCAGGGCACCAATGTGCAGGAACAAGTGGTGATGCATACGGATATGGGCTATCCGTTGCAGGTCGGGCAGAATTGCACCATTGGCCACAAGGCAATGCTGCACGGGTGCACCATTGGCGACAATACCCTGATCGGCATGGGCGCAATGGTGCTGAATGGCGCGATGATCGGCAAAAACTGCCTGATCGGTGCCGGTGCGCTGGTAACCGAGGGCAAGGTGATTCCGGACGGGTCGCTGGTGGTGGGGGCGCCCGGGCGCGTGGTGCGCCAACTCGACGAGGCCGCCATTGACGGGCTGGCCCAATCTGCCCTGCATTATCAGGACAACATGCGCCGGGTTCGGGCCGGTCTGGTGCTAAAAAGCGATTCTTAGCGCGCTTCCGTCGATCTGCACAGAGATTTCGGTACGGGTTTCAACCGCCAGCTTGCGGGCCAGCCAGAACTGGATCTGGGCCGAACCGATGTTGTCCAGCGCCGCACCGGTGCGGATATGCTCCCATAATTCAGGGTCGGGGGCTGTTTTGGCGTTGCTTTCCAGCACCCAGCCGGTATCGGTCGGGGTACAGGCCAGTTCACCGCCACGCGGCAGCGCCTTTTCGCAACATAGCAACAGCAGGTACAGCAGCTTGACCAGCGCGCGCCTGCGCTCGCCCCATTCGGCGCGAAAATCAAGGCGTAGGCGGGTGGGGGCGAACATGTCCAGCGCCACGCGGCGCGCTTGCGCATAGCCCAGCATCCCGTTGCCCGCCGCCCCGAAAGCAATGCGAAAAAACTCGACCTTGGCGCGAGCGGTGTCGGCGCTTTGGCCGATCAGTTCCAGCTCGGGGCCACCGCCGCCCAACTCGGTCATCAGCTCAACCCCGTTGTTAATCGCGCCAATCGGGTTTATCAGGTCATGACATATGCGCGAGCAAATCAGTTCGGGCAGGTTATCGGTTTGCATTCATACCCCCGTCAGGAAAAACGTGAACAACGCCATTCTTACACCCGGAGCCAGAGTCCGCCACCCCGAAAAACCCGAATGGGGGATCGGGCAGGTTCAGTCCGCCATCGGCGATCGCATTACGGTAAATTTTGAACATGCCGGAAAAATTACCATCAATTCAAAGGTTGTTACGCTGGAACCGGTTTTCGACCCGTCCGATTAAACCTTGGTGCAATCCGGTTAATTATTGGTAAACAGCACCGGATTGGCAACTTGTGTTATGCCCCGCAGGGCGATAGATTTGCGCAACTTTTTTCAACGCGGATCGCGCTTTGGTATGAAACTGGATACACAAGGGTTAGAGGTCCGGTTGGCGGCCGGTGATCGGGATGTGGCGGCGGCGCAGCGGTTGCGATACCGGGTATTCGTGCAGGAAATGGGCGCGGCTGTCAGCCTCGAAGATCACGCCGCGCAATTGGAGCGCGATGCTTATGACCGCCATTTCGACCATCTGTTGCTGATCGATACCGCAAAACCGGCGGCGGATGGCGGGCCGAATGTGGTCGGGGCCTATCGCCTGATGCGCGACAGCGCCGCGCGGCGTGGCATCGGGTTTTACGGCGCGCAGGAATATGACCTGTCAAAGCTGATGGATTCGGGGCGTAAAACCCTTGAACTGGGGCGGTCGTGCGTGGCTAGGGCCTATCGCGGCGGTCTGGGTATGCATTTGCTATGGGATGCGCTTGCGGCCTATGTGGAGCGCCACGAGATAGAGATCCTGTTCGGAGTGGCCTCTTTTCACAGTATCGACGTCGCGCCCATAGCGCAGGCGCTTTCCTATCTGCACTATGCCCATCTGGCCCCGCCCGACCTGCGGGTGCGCGCGATCAACAGCGCCTATGTGCCGCTGGACCAACTGCCGCGCGAGCAGGTGGTTGCCAAACAGGCGCGCTTGCAAATTCCACCCTTGATCAAGGCCTATCTGCGCCTTGGCGGCTTTGTCGGTGACGGCGCCTATATTGATCACGATTTCAACACCGTAGATGTTTGCCTGTTGATGGACACCAACCGGATGGTGGCGCGCTATCGCGACTATTACACCCGCAAGCGCGGGCTGATCCGGTGACCTGGAATGACGAACCCACCCCCGATCCGGTGCCGCTGCGCATGGGGGATTGGCTGCGCTTTGGTCTGCGGGCCGGCGCGATGATCCTTGGCTCTACGGTGCTGGTGGCGCTGTTGTTTGCGGCCTATCTGGCCGAACTGCCGATGCGCAGCCGCAACCGGCTCAGCGGGCCGGTTATCCGGCTTTGGGGCAAGCTGGGTCGGGCGCTGTCGGGGTTGACCTTGCAAGTCCACGGGCAGGAAATGACCCATGGCGGCGCGCTGGTGGCCAATCATTCGACATGGCTGGACATCTTTGTGCTGCACGAAGCGGCGCATATCTATTTCGTGTCCAAGGCCGAGGTGGCCTCGTGGCCCGGAATCGGCCTGCTGGCCCGCGTCAGCCGCACCATATTCATAGAGCGCGCCCCCGCGCAGGCCCGCCAGCAGCAGCGCGACCTTGCCGCCCGCATTGCCAAGGGTGACCGGCTGTGCTTTTTCCCCGAAGGCACCAGCAGCGACGCGCTACGGGTGCTGCCGTTCAAAACCGCGCTGTTCAGCGTGTTCCACACTCCGGCCCTGCGTCCGGTAACATGGGTGCAGCCGGTCAGCGTGGCCTATTTCCCCGCCAAGGGCCGCCCCGACAATTTTTATGGCTGGTGGGGCGATATGGCCTATGGTCCCAACCTGTTGCAGATGTTCGGGCGCAGCCGAAGCGGGCGGGTCGAGGTAACCTTTCACGCCCCGCTAAAGGCCGAGCATTACCCCGACCGCAAATCCCTTGCCAAAGCCAGCCACGCGCAGGTTGCCGCAGGCCTGAAACAAAGCCTTGGCGCGCGATATCGGCCTTAAGCGCTATTTCTTCCCGCTGGTTTTGCGCCTGACCCTGATGGTTGTATGCTTCCGCTCAACGATGAACTGACCGGTCTTTTCCAGCAAAGTGCTTAGGTTAGGGCAATCATAGCTGCGCGAATCGAAATCCGGATGGTCGGCCAGCAGCTTTTGCCCGATGGGGCCAAGGCTATACCAGCCGTCCTCGGTATCTATGGTTCGGATCGCCGCCAGAATAAGCGGAACCGCTTTGCTTGGCGGCTCTTTCGCTGCTTGCGCATCCACCGGTTTTTCATTCGGGACAACCGGCACAGGCGGTTTGGCGGCCTTGCCTTTCTTTGGCACCGGTTTTGCAGGCGCAGCCGGTATTTCCGGATTGCTTTCGATGTTCTCGATAAAGATAAAGCGTTTGCAGGCTTTGCGGAATGCATCGGGCGTTTTGCGTTCACCGATGCCGTAAACCGGCAGGCCCTGTTCGCGAATGCGGCTGGCAAGGCGGGTGAAATCGCTGTCCGAAGACACCAGCACAAAGCCGCCAACCCGCCCCGAATGCAACAGGTCCATTCCGTCAATGACCAGCGCGATATCCGAGGCATTCTTGCCAACCGTATTGGCCGGTTGGTGGATAGGTACAATCGCGTGTTCGGCCAGAATGCCGGACCATTGTTTCAGCTGACCAGTGGAAAAATCGCCGTAAATCCGCCGCACGCTTGGCTCTCCCAAAGAGGTGATCTCGGCAAAAATGGCGTTGACATGTCTGGCGGGGACGTTGTCGGCATCAATAAGGACAGCCAGCAATATCGGGTCACTAATCACCTAGTATTCCACCACGGCGCGGATGCTTTTGCCCGCGTGCATCAGATCAAAGCCCTTGTTGATATCGTCGAGGGTCAGCTTGTGGGTGATCATCGGGTCGATCTCTATCTTGCCGTCCATGTACCAGTCAACGATCTTGGGCACGTCGGTGCGCCCGCGCGCGCCGCCAAAAGCCGTGCCGCGCCATGAACGCCCCGTAACCAGTTGGAAGGGGCGGGTCGAAATCTCGGCCCCTGCGGGTGCCACACCGATGATGATGCTTTCCCCCCAGCCCTTGTGGGCACTTTCCAGCGCGGTTCGCATCACATCCACGTTGCCGGTGGCGTCAAAGGTGTAATCGGCGCCGCCGCCGGTCAGCTCTACCAGATGCCCGACCAGATCGCCGCTGACTTTGGACGGGTTGACGAAATCGGTCATGCCGAACTGGCGGGCCATCACGGCCTTGTCGTCGTTCAGGTCAACCCCGACAATCTGGTCCGCGCCCGCCAACCGCAACCCCTGCACGACATTCAGGCCAATCCCGCCAAGGCCGAACACAATGGCTTTGCTGCCGATTTCGGCCTTGGCGGTGTTGATTACCGCGCCGATCCCCGTCGTCACCCCGCAACCGATATAGCAAACCTTGTCAAACGGCGCGTCCTTACGGATCTTCGCGAGGGCGATTTCGGGCAATACGGTGTGGTTGGCAAAGGTGGAACAGCCCATATAGTGCAGAATCGGCGTACCGTCGAGCAGGCTGAAACGGCTGGTGCCATCGGGCATCAGGCCCTGACCTTGCGTGGAGCGGATGCTCTGACACAGGTTGGTTTTGGGGTTCAGGCAGTATTCGCATTCACGGCATTCGGGGGTGTAAAGCGGGATCACATGATCGCCCGGTTGCAGGCTGGTCACGCCTGCGCCCACCTCCAGCACTACACCCGCGCCTTCGTGGCCAAGGATGGCAGGGAACAGCCCCTCGGGGTCGGCCCCTGACAGGGTGAATTCGTCGGTATGGCAAATGCCCGTGGCCTTGATCTCGACCAGAACCTCGCCGGCCTTGGGCCCTTCGAGGTTGACCTCGACCACTTCGAGCGGTTTTCCGGCTTCAAAGGCAACGGCGGCGCGTGTTTTCATCGGATTTTCCCCCTGTTGATTTGGTTGGAGGAGTGTTGCCGATCCCGCGTGCAAAAGCAACGGGTCTGGCCGGATTATTGTGTCACCGCCAGCGGCGGCGCGGCGCTTGTGCCCAAAGGGGCGGATGCGACAAAAGCGTTCCAGGCAAAGATACCCAGCACCCCCAGAACAACCAGCAGGGCCGCAATGGCCGGAACCCGGCTGACCCGGCACAAAACGGTGGATTTGTGAAAAGCCCCGCCAAGCACCCAGATCCCGATCGCCAGCGCAAAGGCCAGCGCCTGCCAGATAGCAAATCCCGATATGCGGTTCATGCCGCGGGTAAACCCGTCGCCGGTTGCGGGGGTGATTTGGGTGCTGACAAACGACCAGACAAAGGCTGCGGCCCACAGCAACAATAGCAACAAGGTCAGATTACGTCGACTCATGGTCTGTTCCCCGAAAAGGTGGAACATCAAGGGTAACATGTCGCGAAGAAATCGCCAACCCGGGCGTAATTGGCACCGCTCCGAGCGCCGCCCGCCTCGGGGAGCCGCAAGCGGCCCCCGCTCGTCGGGCGGGCATGGGGCAAGCCCCATGCGGGGGATTTCATCCCCCCTTGCCCGTAAACGGGCAATTCCCCCCTGAGAGTATTTATAGAAGAATGAAGCCCCTTTCCTTCTTCTTTTGACAAATATCCCGGGGGTGAATGGCGCTTGCGCCAGAGGGGGCTGGCCCCCTGCCGAGGCGAAGCCGAGGCCCGGCCCAACGGGAGGAGGCGCATTGCGTAAGCAATGCGCCGACGACGGGCGGGAGCGCCCCGTTTTCAGGGATCGCGGGACCAGAAGAATCCGGCGAACAGGCCAAGGATGCTCCAGCTTATGGCGGCGGCCCCGAGGCTGAGCGCCACAAAGCGGCCAGCCATTTCGGGGGGGGCGACGCCGCCGTAACCGGCGATATGTGGCGCGCCGATGATGTGCGGGAGTGCCAGCAGAACAATGCCCAGCCCCCACATGACCCAATTCTTGCCAAAGCCGATCAGGCCCAAGCCCAGCACCGAGGCAATCACCGTCAAGGCCCACCAGATTTGCCGCGCCGAAAGCTCGGCGGCCAGGGATCCGGGCAATTCGGGCGCATGGCCAAAGGCCGGGGCCAGATTGAAGGCGATAAACCCGGCAAAACCCCAGATGATCCCCTGACGCGCTGTAACGGAAACCCCACGTTCGGCGGCCAGTGCAAATCCGGCAACCAGCATCAGCGCATAGCCAAAGCTTTTGGCAATCTCGTAGGACGCGGTATAAAGCTGCCGCTTCAGGTTGCTTTCGGAGCCGTGGTCATGGCTATGGCCATCCCCGACGCCATGCGACACATGGGTATCTTCCACAACCGCGCCTTCCTGCGGCGCGCCAAAATGCACCAGTTGTCCGGTTTCATACAGTTCGGCCTCGAAAATTGTCGGCTCGACAAGCACAATCTGGATCAGGGCGGCAATCAGCCCTGCTCCAAATCCAGCGAACAACGCGCTGGTCAACAGTTTTTTAAACATGTGCTAGTGGCAGGGAAAGCCGGAGGCGTGGCGCACATCATGGGCGCTGTCATGGATGGTCTGCGAATTGGCAAAGCCGGTCACGAAAATAATCGCGATGCCCAGAAAGGCGGCGGCAAAAATGCTCAGCAGGCTGGTATCGGCCTTGGCGATAGGTTGGGTCTTGGTCGTCATTATCAATACTCCTAAAGCTGTCTTCCCCGACAGCGTGGGGTGGGTCAATGCATGGCCGGTCTCCTGGCTTATGGGGATCAGCGTGCATCCCTTCCCGGCGCAAAGCCAGTGGTGATGATGCGCGCAACCCATCTACAGTCGCGGGGGCGGCTGTCGATTTGGGGCCTTGGATAGGTCCACCCGAACGACATTCCCGTTTCATCCCCGAGCGTTCAAACGCCCATTGGGGAACCATGCCCATTGGTGATCAATGAAATTGTCGTGACTGTCAAGATTTTTGTGCGAAAACCGCTTGACCTTCCCCTTGGTGGAGGGTTCAGCCTGACCGCCAAAGGGGAAATCATGGAACTTACATTTTCAACGCTGGTGCTGCTGCCCGCCGGGCTGGGCCTGTTCGGGTTTGTCGAACCCTGCACGATCGGCGGCCACCTGCTGTTTCTGGATACGCAAAGCGGGCGTTCACGCGGGGCGCAAG